>CAJQNJ010000140.1 GCA_905479685.1 uncultured Acidimicrobiales bacterium | reverse complement strand
GTGTCGGCGGGGGTGTCGCTATCCACCGGGTCGGTGTGGCCGTCACCGCCGGTGTCGGCACCCACCGCTCCGCCAGTGTTCGGGTCAATCCCGAAGTCCCGCTGGAGACGCTCCGCAGCAGCCATCTTTTCTTCAATCGAGGTGTTGTCTCCACTGGGATCGCCGTCGTCGTCAGCTCCATCGTCAATGATGATTTCATCAGGGACCTCGTCCTCAGCGTCCTCGGCGGGCAAGCCGCTCGCCGTTTCCACCTTGGTGGTCGTGCTGGTCTCGGTGACCGTCTTCGTCGAGACCGTGCCTTTGTCCGGATCGAGCAGGCTATAGCTGCCTTCGTCGTTCTTCCAGAGCATTTTTCCATTCGAGAGGGTATACACCTCGCCCCCCTCTACTTGCTTTTCCACAAAATCGCGATCGTTCAGGACAACGGTGGCCATATCCCTGTCCAGATTTACTCGAAACACGGTACCGATATCGTCCTGGGACGGCGCCGACCTGCCTGTGCCGTCGTAGTCGGCCCTCGGCCCGTCCTGTCCGGTTCCGTCGGGGCCGGCGATCGTGTCTGCCATCCGCTGTCGGGCATCGGCCATCGGATCAGCGGTTCCGTCCGTGACAGACAAGAACGCATCGATGGCAGCATTAGCTTCGGGTGAGTTATCGGACGACCTTGCACCGAGTTTGGTTCGCTCTTCAAGGGATGCGTCGTCGGTGTTCGTCGAATCGTCCGGCTCGGAGCTCAAGAGGTCGGGTTGTGCTACCTGGGTCGCAACACCGTCGACTCGACCAGAGTCGGCAAGTCGGCTCGCAGCGATTGCCGCTTCATACGTGGCGAGTTCCTGCTGCGTAGCGTCGCGTTCGCTTAACGGGGCGGAATCGGGCTGGGCTGCCTCGTTCTGGGCCTGCTTTTCCAACAGGCGGGTACGAATCCGCTCCTTCGCAAGCTGCTTCGCCCGAGCAAGTGAATCCTTTTTGGCCATTTCAAACTCCCCGTGACGCGTAATCCGCACTTCAGAGCGGAACTACTGTGGCTTCGGACACGGGGGGTTTGCAGCTCTGACCCCTTATCCACTCTGCCAAATCATCAAGGCCACAGCTGCGCGATCTATCCTCTCGCGCGTCACCGTTGTCGTCAAGGGGTGAGTGGGTTCGAATCCATTTGCGTCCAGTTGTCGTTGTCGAACTCACGACGTTCGGCTGGATCGAGGATTCCCTGGTCGCGGGCCGCGTCGACGGCGGCTTCTCTGGTCGCTACGTCGAGTTTCATGAGAACCGCCGATACGTGATTTTCGACGGTGCGGTGGGAGACGAACAGTTCGTCCGCGATCTCGGTATTCGCAAAGCTCTTCGCAAGGAGTTCTAGGACCTCGGCCTGTCGAGCCGTCAGTCCAGCTGCATGATTCCGGGCCGCTCGTGACTTGCCACGCGGCACTCTTGTCCCCTTTTCCATGAGTGCCCGTCTGACCTTGTCGGCAGTCGCTGTAGCTCCGAGATCCTCGAAGATGCGGATCGCCTCAAGATGATCCAACCGTAGAAGTCGGCGGTGCCCTTCAGGGCTTCGTCGAGCAGCCCGAGCTTCCACATCCAGAATGCGAACGCCCCGCTCGGCCAAGGCCTGCCGATCGCCATGCCTTGGGCCAGAACTTCCTCGAGGCTGCCAAGAAGTTGCGACCACATCCGATCGATGGCAGTTCGAGCTTCGTTTCGACCTCGGCGGGCTTGAATCGTGCCAAATTCCCGCGCAGCAAGGGCCTCTACGAAGGGGTTCGATCCCAGCGCCTCAACGGCAGCATCCTCCGCTCGAGCCCAGTGGCCTTTCCACAGCAAAACTCGGAGTACATCGCCTGGCTTTCCACCTCCAGCGTGCGAATCTCGTACTGGGCAGCGCTATCACGTGCTCGTTGTGCGAAGTCGGCTGCGCGTGCGACATCACGAACATCGCCATACATGCCTGCCATGTTGTGGAGTGCTCCTACCTGACCCCAGTGGTTCCCTGCTCTCTCGGCGCGACGGACTTCGTGATTCTGAACACGATCCCCTCTGCCAACTGCGAAAACAGGGACCGAAGACCCTTCCACGGAGTCGCTCAGGTGGGCAAGAGTGGCAGGTGGTTCGTAGCCGTAGTCACTACAGCGGAGGAGGCCACGATGGCAGAGGCAACGACACAGTCGCAGCTAACCGAGGAGATGGAGGAGCTGTCGGTGTCGTCACCGGACTCTGGGGCCTCAGTCCTCGCGGAGGCAGTCGCACGAGTCGAGGGTGTCACGAAAGTGTACGGAGCCGGCGCCACCAAGGTCACCGCCCTCGACGACGTGACCGTGGAGTTCCAGCGCGGCCAGATGACGGCCATCATGGGACCGTCTGGTTCGGGCAAGTCGACACTTCTTCACTGCCTCGCCGGCCTCGACACCGTAACCAGTGGCCGGATCGTCGTGGCCGATGCAGACATCAGCACGATGAGCGACAAAGAGCTCACCGTTTTGCGCAGGGACCGGATCGGTTTCGTCTTCCAATCGTTCAATCTGATTCCCACACTCACGGCGGAACGCAACATCACGCTGCAACGGCGATTGGGGCGTCATGGCGTCGATAGCGACTGGTTCGACAAGGTCGTCGACATTCTCGAGATCCGGGAGCGACTGGACCATCGACCGTCCGAACTTTCGGGCGGTCAGCAGCAGCGGGTCGCTGTCGCCCGGGCACTCATCAGCAAGCCCGAGATGATCATCGCAGATGAGCCCACCGGAAATCTCGACCAGGCAAGTGGCCGCGAGGTGCTTTCATTTCTACGGCGAGCAGTGAACGAATACGGCCAGACCGTCGTGATTGTCACCCACGACGCGGCGGCTGCCAGCTATGCAGATCGAGTGATCTTCCTCGCCGATGGTCAAGTCGTGGGAGAACTTCAGCACCCGACCACAGCTCAAATATTCGAACGTCTCCAAGAACTCGAGAAGTGACATGCTCGCCCTCAGTCTCACGAGGTTGATCGCCCAGAGATTCCGGCTGGTTTCAACGTCGATATCGGTGTTCATCGGCATTGCGTTCCTCGCCGGCTCGATGGTCCTGATCGACACACTCGGCGCGTCGTTCGACGAGTTGGCCACCGACATCAACGAAGGAGTCGATGTCGTCGTTCGCAGCTCCGAGCTCGTCGAGTCGGGTTTCGCTCAGGTCCGCGGGCAGCTCGATGAGTCGGTACTGGCCACAGTCGAAGGAATCGATGGCGTGGCCGAAGCACAACCGAACATCGAAGGGTACGCACAGCTCGTCGACGCACAGGGCGAGGCGGTGGGAAACCCCGGACAAGGGGCGCCCACGATCGGAGTCAACTGGAGCGACTCCGACGTGCTCAACCAGGTGACCGTTGCCGAAGGCCAAGCACCGCGCAAGCCAGACGAAGTGGTGATCGATCGCTACACGGCTGAGGCCAACGGCTTCGCAGTTGGTGACACCGTGACCGTCCTACTCAAGGTTCCGCCAGAGGAGTTCACGATCACGGGCATCGGAACGTTCGGCGAATCGGATTCCCTGATGGGAGCCTCGCTCGTGATGTTCGACTTCACCACCGCGCAGCGCGTGCTTGGATCTCCTGGCATGATCAGCTCGGTGTCGGTTGCGGCCGTGCCGGGCGTCAGCCAAGAAGAGCTTCGAGATCGAATCACGGCTCAGCTACCGATCAGGACCGAGGCGCTCACCGGAGCGGACTCAGTGGCCGAGCTGCAAGGTGACATCTCCGAAGCTCTCAGCTTCTTCAACACCTTCATGACGATCTTCGCCCTGATCGCTCTCTTCGTGGCAGCGTTCATCATCTACAACACGTTCTCGATCCTGGTGGCCCAACGCACGAAGGAAACAGCCTTGCTCCGCGCCCTTGGGGCGGGCCGCCGTCAAGTCATCGGGTCGGTGCTGTTCGAAGCGGTACTGATGGGAATCATCGCGTCGGCGGCGGGGATTGTGGCTGGCATTGGCGTTGCCGAACTCTTGAAGCGGCTCCTCGGCACGGTTGGACTCGAAATTCCCGGAAGCAACGTCGTGTTCGAAGCCTCGACTGCATACAACGCATTGATCGCTGGAGTGGCGATCACTGCTGTCTCGGCTGTCATTCCGGCATTGCGGGCATCGCGAACCTCTCCCCTTGCCGCCCTACGCGAAGCCAGCGTTGACGATTCGGCGTTGTCTCGCTCTCGTATGGTGTTCGGGTTCCTCACGCTCGCCGTATGTGGCGCCATGTTGATGGCGGGCTTGTTCGCCGACATCTCCAACCGACTCATGTTTGTCGGCCTGGGCGCCGCAGGCATCTTCATCGGCGTCGCCGCCTGGGGCCCGATCGTGGCGCGACCGTTCGCACGCATCGTCGGGGCGCCGCTGGCACGGCTCCGCGGCCTGCCTGGTGAGCTGGCTCAGGAAAATGGCATGAGAAATCCTCGCCGCACGGCCACAACCGCAGCCGCCCTCATGATCGGGGTCGGGCTGGTGAGCGCCATATCGATCTTCGCTGCGTCGACCACTCGCACCGTCGACAAGATCATCGACGACACAGTGGTGGGCGACCTCGTCATCGAGTCGGGCAGCCAGGGGTTCGGTGGCCTGAGTCCAGTATTGGCCGAAGAAGTGAGCGCGTTGCCTGAGGTGGCTCTCGCTTCAGGTGTACGCATCGCGCTGACCGAAGTCGACGGCGAGGGACAAACACTGTTGGCGTTCGAGACCGTCGACATGGGTGACCTGGTCGACGTCGGAATCGTCGCTGGGGACCCCGCAACGCTCGGGGTCGATGGGTTGGCGGTGCTCGATACCGAGGCCGAGGACCGCGGATGGGCGCTGGGGTCAGAGGTCACGTTGGATTTCGTGCAGACCGGACGTCAAGCCTTTGAAGTTGGTCTCATCTATACCGAGGACGCGCTGGTGGGCCCCATGTTCATCTCGAACGATGCCTACGAAGCCAACAGCACCGAGATATTCGACATGTCGGTGTACGTCTTGGCGAACGACAGCTACACGACCGACCAGTTCCGCACGGCCGTAGAGGCTGCTGCGGCCCCCTATCCGAATGCCGAGGTCATGGACCTGGGTGAGTTGAAAGCCTCCATCAGTGCACAGGTCGACCAGATGCTCACGCTTGTCTATGCACTCCTCGCACTGGCCGTGATCATCGCTTTGATCGGGATCGCCAACACGATTGCGCTATCGACGGTCGAGCGGACAAGGGAGATTGGTCTCCTTCGCGCCGTTGGTATGACCAGGCCTCAACTTCGTGCCTCGGTGAGATGGGAGTCGTTCCTCATCGCCCTACTCGGTACAACAATGGGATTGACCCTCGGCCTGTTCTTCGGCTGGTCGATGGTGGAAGCACTCCGCGATGAGGGGATCACCGAACTGGCGATTCCTCTTCCTCAGATCGGAGTTGTTGCCGTACTCGCTGCAGGCGCTGGCGTGATCGCATCACTTCGTCCGGCCGCCAAAGCGGCACGGTTGCCGATCTTGGACGCGGTCGCCTCTGGCTGAGACGTCTGCATCGCTGCCCACGCCCACGCCCACGCCAGACCTAGCGCAAGTGATCCAGCCAGCGCGCCAGCATCGAAGGGAAAAGCCAATCGGTCCACGAGCAGCGCGATCAGCCACGCGTCGATCAGCAATCGCTCTTGCGCTGCAAGCCGAGGAGTTCGTGAGGCAATCCGCACGGCTAGTGCGTCCATACATTGCTAGATCGGCGTTTGGGCCACACCCCTGTGTAGTCCGCTGTGCTCAGGCCGTATTGCCGTAGGGCTTGAATTCACAAGCGTTGCATCGACCTCAGTCTTGTGGAGCGGACTGCATCAGCATGCACATCGCACCGGTGGGATCCGTGATTCCGGCCATGTGTCCAACGCCCGGAACTTCGAACGCGGGAACAACAACCGACCCGCCGAGCTCGGTCGTCTTTGCGATCGCCTCCTCGATGTCGGCCACTGCAAAATAGAGGGACCAATGGTTCGGGATGCCCTCCATTGGTGGTGCCATCGCGCCCGCTACGGGCGCCTCGTCGACCACGAGCATTCGATAGGGCTCGGGTGTGCCCATGTCCTGTTCCATCGTGCCTGCGCCGAGGAGGTCGGCATAGAATTCCAATGCGGCTTCAGGGTCGGAGGTGACGAGCTCGTTCCAGATGAGAGCACCTGGCTCGTTGACGACTTCGCAGCCAATGTGGCGCTCAGGTTGCCACAGGCACGCCACTGCTCCCGTGGGATCGACGACAACGGCCATGTGTCCGGCCTCCATGACCACCATCGGCGGCATCATGACCGAGCCGCCCGCTCCTTCGACCTGGCCGACCGTTGCGGCGATGTCATCGACCGTGAAGTAGGTGTTCCACAGCGACGGTAGACCCATGGCTGCTTGTTCTGGGGACTGTTGCATCATCCCCGCCACGGAACTGCCGTTGAGCGACGCCATGATGTACTCACCACCCTGCGGCGTGGGGCTCCCTTCGAATGTCCATCCGAAGAGTCCACCATAAAACGCCTGAGATGCCGCCGGATCGGTCGAACTGAGATCGATCCAGGACGGCGTTCCTTGGGTATGGCTGGTTTTGATTGGCATGATTCCCCCTGTGACCGAGGCGTGACTGCGACGAGCCCCACATTGTGTTTTAAGACGAGTGTTCGGTGAGGTCAAGGAAAACGGGTGCGCGAAACAGGACCCGAACAGCGGACTGAAGGTCAACCGTCGATGGACCGACAACTACGGCAATGTCTTCCACCCCGAATCCGACGTTCGATGCGGTCCTCGCCGCGGCGAAGGCCGGCGACAGCATTGCCTTCGAGCAGCTGTATCGAATGCTCAATCGTCGGGTGGCGTCGTTTGCAGCCGCCCGCCGTGCCGCCGACCCAGAGGGTGTGGTCAACGATGTCTTCATTCGGGTGTTCAAGAACCTTCCAACATTCGAGGGCGACCAGGATCGGTTCATTGGCTGGGTCTTCCAAATCGCACGAAACCGTCTTATCGACGAAACCCGTCACAGACAGCGCCGGGTCGACGAACTCCTCTTGGCCGAGCAGCCCACCACGCAGGCGCTCGTAGCGGTCGACGACGAGGCTTTGTCGCAGATCGAGAGTGAACGCTTGTTGGGCCAACTCGATTGCCTCACCGATGACCAGCGTGACGTCGTGTTGTTGCGCGTGGTCGCCGACCAATCCCTCGAGGTCGTAGCCGCATCGTTGGACAAGAGCGTTGGCGCGATCAAGAGCATCCAACGCCGGGCCATCCGTACCCTCGCACGCGAATTCGAAGAAATTGTGCCTGAGGCCGTATCCCGATGAGCGAATTCGACGTTTCTCCCTTCGAGATGGATGACAACAGTCTTTCCGAAACCGACATCGAGGCTGTGCTCGCCGGCGACCAGACCGCTGGTCCCGACGCGTTGCACGACCTGATCAGCGGTCTCCGTGAGCGGTTCGAAGCTTCGACAGATGTACCAGTGGGTGCAGCCCTGGCGGAGTTCATCGATGTCGTCGATCTCACCACGACCAGCACTCACACCGAGTCGAGAAGGAACCGCAAAATGATCACAGGAATCGGAACGTTCATCGCTACCACGACAGGAAAGATCGTGCTGGGCACGACTGTCGCGGCTGCGAGTATGGGCGCCGCCCACGCGGTTGACATGGTCGAGATGCCGGGACTTCCCGAGTCATCAGCCGAGGTGATCGTCGTCGACAACTCCGAAGACTCCGAAGAGACGGTTCCGACCCAGGCCCACGACGAGTCCAACGCCATGGAGGACGAGGACACCAAAGAAGATGAAACAGAGGAAGTGGTCATCAAAGAAGAGGCCATCGAGAAGTCAGATGGTGAAGACAGCGAGGGTGAAGGCACCAAGGACAGGAACCACGGTCAGATGATCTCGGAATTCGCGACGTCGACCGAGCTCGAAGGCTGCGAGAAGGGCCAGGCCATTTCCGAACTCGCCTCCTCGAAGCACGATGACGAGGACCAGGACGAGTCAGATGACGCCGAGGAAGAGGACGAGAACGATGACGAAGACGAGTTAGACGACGATTCCAAGGATCACCCGTGCAAGGACGATGACCTCGACCACGAAAGCGAAGACTCCGACCACGAAGACGAAGACGAAGACGAAGACGAAGATCACGAAGATCACGACGAAGAACATCGTGGAAACGGCAAGGCCAAGGGCAAGAGCAACAAGCCCGACCATGACGATGACGATGACGATGACGTTGACGAGAGCTGAGCCTCGAACGAGATCACGAACCCCACAATTGGTGGTGCCCTGGGTTTCAGCGGGCACCCGGGGTCAGACCATCTGGGGCTCCCGCTGAGACTTTAGAAAGGTGTCGACGAGCGGCCGAACGCGTGTGCAGAACCCCCGAGCGCCTTAGGGTCGGGTCATGAGCAGAGAACTCGTCGACCGTTTCTACTCCGCATTCGCCGCCGCAGATGGCGAGACGATGGCTGCGTGTTATCGAGACGACATCACCTTCGAAGACCCAGCGTTCGGCGTGCTCCACGGCGAGGATGCGCGCGACATGTGGCGCATGTTGTGCGGCAGGGCGAAGGACCTAACGGTCACCACCACCATCCTCGATGTATCCGAAACGGCAGCGAAGGTCAACTGGATCGCGGACTACACGTTCTCGACAGGCCGACCGGTTCGCAACGACATCATCGCCACCATGCGCATCGAGGATGGTCTGATCGTCGATCACCGCGACGAGTTCGACATGTGGAAATGGTCTCGCCAGGCATTGGGCCTACCCGGGCTCCTCGTGGGCTGGTCGCCGCGACTGCATCGCAAGGTCCGTCTCACCACCGTCGAGGGTCTTCGCAAGTTTCAGTCGGACAAGCGCTGAACTGTCGCCTCACCTGCCCGTCGCGACAATACTCACTGGCATGCAATCAGAGATCATTCTGCTCGATGGCGGTATGGGGAAACACCTCGAAAGGTCCGGCGCGCCCTTCCGCCAGCCCGAGTGGTCGGCGCTCGCTCTGCTCGAGGATCCCGATTCGGTCCGTGGCGCGCACACCGACTTCATCGTTGCGGGCGCCGACGTCATCATCACGAACAGCTACGGCGTCGTACCCTTCCACCTGGGAGACGACCGTTTCGCCGTTCGCGGGCGTGAGCTGGCAACGCTCGCAGGGCGCTTGGCCCGAGAGGCGGCTGACGCAGCCGACCGGCCGGTGCGCGTGGCCGGGTCACTTCCTCCCCTCTTCGGCTCGTACGAACCTGCGCTGTTCCGCCCGGCGGATGCACCACCGATGTACGACACGCTTGTCGAGGCTCAAGCGCCGTTCGTGGATCTGTGGATCGCCGAGACCGTCAGCTCGATCGCCGAGGCTCGAGTGATCATCGATGCCGTCGACCGAGCGAACCCCAACGCAGAGATCTGGATGTCGTTCACGGTGCCTGACGATCAACCCGGGAGCGAGGTCGGGCTCCGCTCCGGTGAATCGATCGCTGACGCGGTCTCGTCAGTCGAGGACCGCGTTGCCGCGTTCCTTTTCAACTGCTCGCCCCCCGAAGCCATCACCGTGGCACTCGGCCACCTCCACGAAGCACTCGGCGCAAACCCACGGGGCATCCGCTACGGCGCGTACGCAAACGCGTTTGTACCAAAGATGCCTGGCTACGCGGCAAACGAGTTCGTGCTTGGCCGCCGAGATGACCTCACCCCGGACGACTACCACGACATCTGCGCAGGCTGGATGGAAGACGGTGCAACGATCATCGGCGGTTGTTGCCAAATGTTCCCCGAACACATCGAGGCCCTGACTGCGCTTCGTCGGTAGCCGCCCAGCAGGCGTCGTATCGAGCGTGTGTTCCTTTCGCAAAGGAAAACACTCGGGAGAGCCGAGGATCGACGATGATGGGTTATTGCCCTCGACGCCGGGAGAGGGAGAGCGAGGAGCAGACATGTACGCCGTCATCACGCGAGTGCTGGTCGAACCAGGGTCGATCGACGAAATTGCCGCATTGTTCGACGAAACCAACCGTGCGCTGGTTGCTGGCTATGCCGACTGGCAAGGGGCGTGGTTCACGGCCAATCGGGAGACCAACGAGATCACGGTGATCGCACGGTGGACCGATCCGGCGTCTTACGCCCGATTGCGGGAAAGCGACGACTTCCAGCAGGTCATGTCCAGGTTCGCAAACCAATTCGTGGGCCCACCGAACGTTTCGGTCAACGAGGTTCTGGTCGAGATGTAGCAAAGCCGAGACGGCCGACCTCGCAACCGAGAAGACCATTGGATAGCTGACAACTAGTCGTCGTGTTCCTTGCGGGCGAACTCGGCCACCATGGTGATGAACGTGCTGCGATGCTCCAGAAACTGGTCGTCGGTTGGTTCGGGGCTCCCCGAGACCAGAAACGAGTCGGTCACGGTCGCCAGAATGCCCATGAGCGTCTGGCGCTGATGCACCTGGTTCTCGATCAGAGATGGGAACACCACGACAGGAACGTCGAGTGCACCGAGCTCAGCATCCGACACTCCTCGCAACGTCTCGCCTCGAAGGAGATCATGCGCAGCTACCTCGTCGGCTTCGTCGGTGATGATGAGGCGCAACAGTTCGTCGACCACCAGGTCGCCAACGGTGGCCGGCCACGCCAGCATCATGCGCGCCACACGCTCCGGGTTCTCGATGGCCAACCGCACTGCGGTGCTGCAACCGTTCGATGCGCCGACCAGCGCGACACGGTCGTGGCCTGCTGCGTCGATCGACTCGAGCAAGGACCGCCGCTCCTCGTCCCAGGACTGGGGTTGCGCCGGGCGCTGGGGAGCAAGAACTGTCAGGTGCTTGGCTTTCAGCTCGCCCAGGACGCCGGTCTCGGCCCAGAACTCCCGGGAAGTCATGCCCTCGTAGAGGCCGCCATGGACCAGAACAACGGGAAGCAGTTCAGGAAGCACTCGCTGAGAATACGCCATCGCGACAGTGCCGGACTTGATCTCGTGCATCACCTGGTGCCGCTGATCGTTCTGTCCACGTGGTTGGAGAGTACGGAGCGCCCACCGGGAAGACCGAGCCACACAGGGTTGCATGTGGCTCGGTCTTCGTATGGTGTTCGATGGGTTGCGGCGGATCAGTCGTCGATGCGGGCGATCATTTCTCCCTGGGTGATGCCGACCCCCTCTGCCACGAGCTGATACATCACCCCGGCCGCAGGTGCCTCGACGTCTTGGGAGACTTTGTCCACCTGAACCTCGGCAATGACCTGACCAACGGACACGTTCTCGCCATGGTTCACAAACCAGGTGCCGACGACCCCTTCGGCTGTCGGGTCGTCCTTCGACATCGTTGGAAACGGAACCTCGGTGATCACGCCATCAGATCCTTCACCGCAGCGGTGATCTTCTCGCGCGTCGGCAGCACGCCGTACTCGAGCGGACGAGCGTAAGGAATTGGCACATCGGGCACGGCCAGTCTGCTGAACGGCTTCTTCAACATCCCGGGATCGTTCTCAGCGATCACTGCGGCGATCTCGCCCGTGAGTCCAAAGCTCTTGTAGTCCTCGTCGACCACGAGGACACGGCCGGTCTTTCCGACTGACTCGAGCACGGTTTCGGTATCGAGCGGGACGAGTGACCGGAGATCGACGACCTCGACACTGATCCCCTCCCCCTCGAGTTGCTCGGCGACGTCAAGGCTGTGCTGGACAGACAGCGAGAGCGTCACGATCGTGACATCGGTGCCCTCCTTGGCAACGGCCGCCTTCCCGATCGGCACGGTGTATGGCTCTTCGGGAACCTCGCCGATCGACCGAGGATTCTTCTCCATCCACACGAGGCCTTGGCCGCCCTTGTGGAAGAGATACATCACCGGATTGTCGTCCCGGATCGCCGAGATCATGAGACCCTTCGCGTCATACGGGTTGGATGGCACAACGACCTTCATACCCGGCAGATGGGCGAAGGTGCCCCACAGGCACTGGCTGTGTTGTGCCGCGTCGGAGTAGCCACCCCCGGTTGCCGACATCAACACCATCGGCACCTTGACGTTGCCACCAGATTCGTAGTGGATCTTCGCCATGTGGTTCGAGATCTGGTCCATGCAGACGCCGTAGAAGTCGACGAACATCAACTCCACGACGGGGCGAAGACCCTCGACTGCCGCGCCGATCCCAGCGCCGATGAACCCAGTCTCCGAAATCGGTGTGTCGATGACACGATCGGGTCCGAACTCGCCGAACAGGTCGGTGGTCGATCCGAAGATTCCGCCGTAGGCGCCAACGTCCTCTCCCATCACGAAGACGTTCGGATCGCGCTGCATCTCTTGGCCAATACCTTCAGCCATGGCCTTCGCCGTTGTGACTCGGCGTGATTCTGTAGTGGTACTCATTTCGTTCTCCTTGTCGTTCTCGTGGCTCAGGCGAAGACGTGCAACAGCGCGTCTTCGGCGGTCGGTTCCGGGCTGGACTTGGCGAATTCGATGGCCGCATCGACCTCGGCATCCGCCTCTGCTTGGATGTCGGCGATCTGGTCATCTGTGAGGTCGCCGAGCTCCTGCAAGGATGCTGCGTACTTCGGGATCGGGTCGCGTTCATTGACGGTCTCGAGTTCGGAGCGGTACGCCTGCGCATCGCCCTCGAAGTGACCCCACAGCCGGAGCGTGTGGATCTCGATGAGGCTCGGACCCTCGCCAGCGCGAGCCCGATCGATCGCGGCGCCGGCCGCTTCGAACATCGCCTCGACGTCGTTGTCCTCGACGCGGACGCCGGGTATTCCGTAGCCCGAAGCCCGATCTGCATTCGATACCCCCGCGGTCGATGCCGAGCGCGGAACCGAAATGGCCCAGTCGTTGTCTTCGATCACGAAGATCACCGGCAGGTTCCAGACAGCTGCGAGGTTGAGCGACTCGTGGAAGGCCCCCTGGTTGGCGGCGCCCTCGCCGGCCACCGCCACCGCGACGTTGTCCGTGCCCTTCCGCTGGAATGCCAGCGCCTGACCGCAGGCCACGGGTAGACCCTGCGCGATGATCCCGGAACACGAGAAGTGATTGTCCGGGTCGAAGAGGTGCATGTGCCCGCCCTTGCCACGACACAGTCCGGTCTCCCGGCCGTAGATCTCCGCGGTCATCTTGTTCATGTCGACACCGTGGGCGAGCGCAAAGTGATGCGGTCGATGTGGAGCGGTGATCGCATCACCCTTTTTCAGATGCGCGCACACGCCCACAGCTGCTGGCTCTTGGCCCGCAGAAAGGTGCATCTCTCCTGGGATAAGGCCGGCGCCGATGTCCCACGCTGGAGACTTATCGGCGTGATATTCCTGCATGATTCGCGCCTCATATTGCCGGATGCGAACCATCTGCCGGTACATGGCCAGTCGATCGAGTTCAGTCATTGCTTTCCCCCTCATGGTTGGTTGGATGTGTTTGTGATGGATCTGTTGTGTGTGGTCGAGCATTGTGCTCCTCGACCTGCTGCCCTTCGGCGGCGAGCTGCATGGCGCGCTGGACATCGAGGACGATGGGTCCATCGAGATCGAGCGAGACCGTGACGGACCTTCTTTCTGGGAAGCGGTGGGCCCGTTCGCCATCGAGCGCGATGACCCCCGACGACACGTCGACCTCGACGGCGTTCCCGGCAGACATGACGTCAACGTGTGCCACGCCGATGTCTCGAACCAGTCCCGGCGCGATGGGTGCGAGTACGCGGTGGTTCGACCGCTCGTCGACTGTGATTCGCAAACCATGCGGGTCGCGACGGCAAACCGGCCGGAGACGCCCGCCTAGCGATGACAGGCCAATGGCGTGCGGTTCGGCGAAACAGAGAAAGACCTCACGAAGACTCGTGACGTCCCATATCGCGCCGGTCGCGATCCGATCGCCATCGAGAATGGCCATGTCGACGAGAGCCTTTGTACTCGTCGAACCATCGCTGACCTGCAACGTCTTCGCCCGGTAGGAGCAGCGTTGCCGATCGACTCGCCCGGTTGCGAGGAAGCCAACTGCCAGCCCGACAACGGTCGGCTCGTGCCGCGATGGGAACGCATTGTTGGTGCCGCTCGAAATCGATGCGACCGGAATGTCGCCCGACTTCCCGATCAGTAGGCGATTGGTGCCATCACCGCCGAGCACCACAATTGCGTCGACGCCGCGCTCGGCCATGTGCTCCACGGCGGTGACAGTGTCGGTCGGCGTGTGGGTGATCTCCTGGTCGACGAAGTGCAGCACAGGCCAATTGCTCGCGCTCTTGCGAGTCGACAGGCCAGCCAGGCCAGCAGCAATCCCGCCGGCGTCACTCATGGAGATCACGGTGTTGACGCCCGCTCCTCCGAGACCCTCCATCAGGCGAACGAGCATGTTGATCTTGTCGTTCGCCGTGGTTGCAGGGCCACGCGCAACGATGCGTCGGACATCACGGCTCGAGGCAGGGTTCGCAATCACGCCAACGGTCGCGACCTTCGACACCGATCAATCCCCCCGTGCTGGTACACACGTCCCCCGTGCGTCCCCGTGCTTGTACGCGCCCAGTTTCGTTCAAACCCAACGTGACGTGCTGTCTCAATTTGAAACAGTGGGACAGATCGTGAGACACGCGACTTTTCAATCCGGCCGCCCTCCCGTAGGTTGCGCTCAACGGAGTGTTCATGACCTCACGCCACAATCCTCCACCCGCATCTCTCTGGGCAGACCTCGGGGAGGCGGCGCGCCGCTCGGCACAGTACGGAATTGACCCAACGAGTCCTCAGCTCACGAGCTTCAGCGATTTGAGTGAAGCAGCCGAACGGCTCGCCAACCTCTCCGACCCTCTTCTGCAACCAACGCTGCAGCAGATCCTCGACGCGAACATCGGCGTCGTTCTCGCCGACCATCGCGGCAACATCGCCTTGTGTGCAGCGGGCTCACGACCGGTCCGCAACGCGATGGACACCCATGCGCTTGCCGTGGGGTACAGCCTGGCTGAGGACAAGGTGGGCACCAACGGCGTAGGGACCTCCCTCGCAACGAAGCAGCCGGCCATGGTTGTTGGCGGCGAGCATTACCTGGAGGCCTTCAAACGTTTCTCGTGCGCACATGCGCCCGTTTTCGATCCCGTCAGCAGAAGGGTCATCGGGAGTGTCGGCCTCGTGTGCCCAGTTGCGGAAACGAACCCTTTTCTCCTACCAACCGCCTTTCAACTCGCGCAGTCGATTCAAGAGCAGCTCCTCGCGGAGGCATCGCCGGACGAGCGCGTCCTGCTGCAGAGCTTCCTGCG
This sequence comes from uncultured Acidimicrobiales bacterium, assembly GCA_905479685.1. GTDB lineage: Bacteria > Actinomycetota > Acidimicrobiia > Acidimicrobiales > SHLQ01 > SHLQ01. The sequence continues at coordinate 5,920 of CAJQNJ010000140.1, read as the reverse complement.
ACATCGACGAAATCGAACGGTCGCGCTGCTGGCCATCAACCGAAAGACCTGGATAGCTACGCCAACGGCGCAGGCAATCTTGGCCGACCACGATCACGTCTCGCTTTGGAGCCATCTCGAACAGGCGCTCGAAACCCGAGCACCTGTCGAAATCGCTGGTCGTGAGGGAAGGCTCATCCAGCTCCATGTGCGCGAGGTCATCGGCCACGAAGCTGTCGTTCTCGGCGTGGTCGAACGAGAAGACTCCCGGCGAGTCGAGTGCGAGGCATTTGCGAGGCAAGGAGAGCTCCCGAATATGGTGGGCCAGAGCGCAGCTTGGCAACACGTTGTTCGCCAGAGCCATTCCGCATCACGTCTCCGGCAGCCGCTCACGATCATCGGCGAGTTCGGGAGCGGGAGATCGACCGTCGCCAAGGCAATTGCGCACATCTCTGGGATGCCCTACGACGCCTTCGACGCAAGCGCAGTCGCCATCGAAGGAGCGACGGCGTGGCTCGCTCGGATCGCACAGGCCCTGGCCCAGCCCCAAGTGGTCATCATCCGCGACCTCGACCTACTCGAAGACTCGGCGCTGCTCGCAATCACGTCCATTGTGCGCGTCGGTCCTGCTGGGCGTCTCATTGCGACCGTTGCGTCCGCGGCGCCGGGGTCAGAGCCGGAACGACGGTTCCGAAGTATCGTGCCGCTGTCGATCGATGTTCCGGCGCTGCGTGCTCGCCCCAACGACATCGAGCCGATCGCCCGCAGGCACCTCGCAGCGGCGGGGAGAGTTGCAGTGTCGCAACGGTTCTTCGAGGCATTGCGCCGACGCCCGGGGACTGGCAATGTCACTGGACTCCTCGCGACCCTCGATAGCGCGCTGGACTCGGCCCGGCACGGGCCACTCACCATCGAGCACCTCCCGGCAGCGCCCACCGGCAGCAGCGCCCCCCTGACGGGAGGTATCCAACGAGCCGAGGAGGCTGCAATTCGCCGAGCGCTCGCCGAGGCGGACGGCAACCGCACCGTCGCCGCGGAGTTGCTGGGCTTCTCCCGTGCCACCCTGTACCGCCGTCTGCGGACATACGGGCTCGAGTAGGGGCCGACCCTGGGCGCACGTACAAACCACGCAGGAACGTCGACGAATGACGGCCAGGGCCACCACCGCCCAACTGACTTCGCGGCCCGCCGATAAGGTTCTGGCTATGCGCCTGCTTGTTCGGAATATGTCTCGCAAGACCACGGAGAAAGATCTGCGCGACCTGTTCGACTCGTTCGGTTCGGTGCAATCTTGTGTGATCGTGAACGACGCGGAGACGGGAACGTCGAAGGGCTTCGGGTTCGTGGAAATGCCCAAGCCCGGCGATGCGAAGGCGGCAATACATCACCTCAACGGCTTCGAGCTCGACGGTGAGATCCTTCGGGTGAAGAAGTCCAACTGATCCTCGACCTGTTGACGGGCCAATTCGAACCCGAGCCAGCGGTTGGCTCCTGTGATCAAGACGGTCGGCATGACTCGATCAGATCGTCTTGTCCAGCATCTCGATGAAGCGTGCTACCTGAATCTCCTCAGCGGCTACAGACTCCTCGGCACTGGGGAAGGTCCCGGCGAGGACATCGTTACGAAACTCGCTCAACGCTCGAGCCTTTTCTTCGTTGATCCGTGCATACAGCTCGTTCAGGTCCGCGTAGACCCGCGCATGGCGTGGAATATGCTCACCGTGCCCGCAGATATCGCTGGTGAACAGTCCGAGAATGTTTGCATCAGGGCCAGAGCCCAGCGACATCGTTGCCATGCTCGTTCGCTTCGTGATCTCACGCATCATGGGAGCCGCTACGAGCTCGCACTCGACGGCGAACACGCCCGCATCCTCGAGACGGCGCACCTGGTCCCATATCAACGCGGCTTCTTCCGCGGTCTTGCCGACACCACGGATACCGCCGATCACCGAGGACTGTCGGGGCACGAACCCGACGTGACCCATGACGGGGACCCCCTCATCGACGAGCTTGCGAATACTCGCCGGTGACCGACATGTGTGCACGGCGTCGGCGCCGTGTTCCATCATCGTCACTGAGGCCCGGAGGAGCTCATCAACGGTGAGAGGCGGCTCTTCCACGAAATCGATCGCCGCCGTGACAAAGAGACGCTGCGAACCTTGACGAACTGCGCGCACCGCGGATGGAAGAGCGACCACCATCTCGATACCCGCTGCTTCGGCCGCGACGGCGTCCTCAGCGCTCTCGGCGGTGACCTCAACCAGCTTCGTGTCGGTGCCCTTCAGCGCACGTATCGACGCGATGGTCGCAAACCGGTCGTGCACCTCCAAGTTGAAATCGAATACTCGAGGCATCGCTCTTCTCCTGTACTCCATGGGCGGGGTTGCGGACATGAAGAGTAGGCGTCTCGGTGAGGAGCGCACCATCGGTATGATCGGCCCCGGTCGAGCACGAGAGGCATGTATGCGGGCGATAACGGTCAAACCTGGGGCGGCTGACGCACCGGACACGTTCATGGTCTCCGAGCGGCCAACACCCGAGGTCTTGCCGGACGACATCTGTGTGCGGGTGCATGCGGTTGGGGTGAACCCGATCGACACCAAGATGCGAATGTCCCCTCCGGCCGATGACGGAGTGGATCGGACCCTGGGTTGGGACGCTGCTGGCGTTGTCGAATCGATCGGCAGGGCTGTGTCGGTCTGGAAACCTGGCGACTGCGTGTACTACGCAGGCAGCATTCTCCGGCCCGGGGCGAACAGCGAATGGCATTGTGTCGATGGTCGCCTGGCCGGGCGGATACCGGCATCGCTCAGTTTCGCTGATGCGGCCGCCCTACCGTTGACAACGCTGACAGCCTGGGAAGCGTTGTTCGAACACCTGCACATCGGTGCCACCCCGTTCGGCCTGCCCGACCTGCCCGAGCGGCAGCGCACGCTGTTGATCATTGGAGGGGCGGGCGGTGTCGGCTCGATCGCGATTCAACTCGCCCGTCAAGTCCCCGACCTGACCGTCATCGCAACCGCGTCACGCGACGAGTCCCGGCAATGGTGTGAACAGATGGGTGCCCACGAAGTCATCGATCATCGACACGACCTCGGCCAACAGCTCGAGAACCGCGGGCTCACCGCACCGGACTATGTGCTGATCAATCGCCAACCCGACTCTTACTTCGAACCGGTCCGACAGCTGATGGCTCCGTTCGCCCGCGTGTGTTCGACCGTCGAGTCCGGCGAGCCGCTCGACACCGTCAAGCTCCGTGGCAAGGCGGGGAGCTGGTCGTGGCAAGCCATGTTTGCCCGCTCGAACCACCACGCCGCCGACATGGACACCCAAGGCCGCATCCTCGGTCGAGTCGGCCAATGGATCGACGACGGCAGACTCGTCACCACCCGAACAACCGACTTCGGCGAGCTCACACCGGAAAACCTGGCTCAAGCCCACGGAGCCATCGAATCAGGCCAAATGATCGGCAAGGCCGTGCTGCACGGGATTGGGGTGGGGCCGACGGGCGGGTGAACTATCCCCGGCGCTTCCTCACCTCTTCGGAGCCGACGGCACGAGTCGTCGCAGCGGTCAGGTGAACCCCACACTGCGGCGCAGATCGGCGTTCTTTGGATCGGCCAAGAGCGCGATCAGAGCGCGGGCATCGTCAGGTGCCTCTGCGCCGGATGCAACTGCGGCGGTATAGACCGTCGACAGATCAAAGGGTGCTGGCAATGCCCCAACATAATCAACGCCATCTGTGTTCAGGATTTCTGTGACCTGTGTGCAGCCGATAGGGGCTGCCAGATCCGACGCAGCCATCGCGGCCATTGCTGTCTGACCATTCGGAAACTCTTTCAACGCTGCCGCATCGCGCACGCCCAGCCGGTCCAGCACGGCGGCAAAGTGAATGCCCGCCGTCGCTTGCACGGTGTCAGGGCAGAACAGCGCGTCAGCCGATCCAAAGACCCGCTCTAGCGCTGCCGCATCACCGATTTTGGGATGGCTGCTGCCGGTTTTGACCGCGACGCCGGTGTCGACCTGTCCCAGATCTGTCACTGTGTCGGGGTCAAGTTTGCCCGCCGCAACAAGCGTATCGATTGCGGCACGGGTCAGGATGGCGATGTCGATCTGCTCCCCCCCTGCGATACGGTCGCGCATGCCGCCAACGGCACCGAAATCACCATCGATGTCGCGGCCAGTCTGGTCTCCGAAAACGTCGCGAAGTTTGTTGACCAGTCCATTGGCAGCGCCGCCACTCAGCATTCTAAGTTGCACGACAGTGTCCTTTTTCGCCTCTACCCGATGATCTTGTCTCTTTTCCAAACCATGCACAAGTTGCCCGACTGCTAGACAATCAACTCCGGCGCTTCTTCACCTCTGCGGTGATGGCGGGGATCATTTCGTGGAGGTCGGCGATGACAGCCCAGCCGGCTTTGGTCACCATGTTGGCCTCGGGGTCGGTGTTGATGGCCAGAATGTTCTTACTGCCCATTGCCCCCACCCAGTGCTGAGTGGCACCGCTGATACCGCTGGCGATGTAGATCGTGGGCGAGATACGCGTACCGGTTTGGCCCACCTGGTCGCTGTGGGGACGCCAGCCGTTGTTGGTCACCGCGCGGCTGCAGCCGACCTTGCCACCGAGCTCGGCGGCGAGCTCCTCGAGTGGCCCAAACGCTTCTTCCGAACCGACGGCACGACCACCGGATACAACCACTGGCGCAGTTGCCAAGGTGATGCCTTCCGACATCACAACACGGTCTTTGATGACCGAACGGACCAGGCTGTCATCGACGTCGACGGCCATCTCGCTCACCGTTCCAGCTGCGGGCGATGGTGTTGCCTCGACCATGAGGGGCGCCATCGAGATGAGCTTGACGTCGGCCGACAACGTGGCTTCCTCATGGAGCGCTCCGCCCCACTGGCTACGCGTCATCGACGACACATCGGGCGACACATCCACGCAGTTCGCCACGAATGGCAGGTCGGTGCGTGCAGCGAGCTGCGCCATGAGCTCGTTGCCACGGTCGGTTCCGCTGGCCAACACCACGGCGGGGCTCGCGACATGAACCGCACGAGCGAGTGCTTGACCCCATGCCTCGGGGTTGTAGTCGCCCAGGTTGGTCGACGTCAGGTGATGCACGGCCTCAGCGCCATATTCGGCGAGCTGTGCGAACGTGAGCTCGGCACCTTCGCCCATGACCGCAGCATGCACGGGAAGACCGAGGCCCCCGGCGATTGTTCGGGCCGAGGTGAGCGCCTCGAGCGTCGCTTCGGGCACGTGGCCTCGGTCATGTTCGGCAACGACCAATACTGCTGACATCAGAGGACCCCCAGTTCTTCGAGGAGGTCGACCACGGCCGGAGCCGCATCGGGGCCATTGCCCAAGAGCACTGTTTCGCTCACTTTTTCGGGTGGCGACACCAGGCGAACCTGTGCTTGTCCCCCAGGCCCGGCCTCCGCCGATGGTTCAATGGCAGTCAGTTCGGCCTTCTTCGAGGCCAAACGCCCGCGCATCGTCGGGTACCGCGGCAGGTTGATGCCTTCTTTCACGCCTACACACGCAGGCAACGGAAGCTCGTAGACCTCCATGCCACTGTCGACCTCACGGCGAGCAACGATGTGCCCGTCAGGTGCTTCGTCTGACCGATCCTGCTCTTCGGGCAGCTCGAGGCCCTTGATGCCATTCACCATCGGGCGTCCGAGTGCGTGGGCGATACGAACACCCACCTGAAACCCACCCGAATCGGCGCTCTCATTACCGAAGATCGTCAAGTCGAACACACCATCGGCAGCTTCGAGCTCATTGATCGCCGCCGTCAGCGCGGCCGCGGTCTCCTGCGGGTCCTTTGGGCTGCCATCGGTCGGCACCAACACCATCTTGGCGACACCAACCGACACCGCGGCCCGCAGCTGCTCTTCGGTTTCGGCGCCACCCATCGACAACACGGTCACCTCT
>CAJQNJ010000139.1 GCA_905479685.1 uncultured Acidimicrobiales bacterium | reverse complement strand
CTTCCGTGGCAAGTGCGCATCGTGTCACCTGATGGAGAACGTAGGCGACGACCTGTGGTCGCAAGAACGAGTTGCCGAACAGCTCGTAGCTGGCGCAGCCCCCAACCTCACCCATTTCTCGAGTCGCACGACCTTTGCTGGTGGTATTCGCAACGTATGGGATCCAGAGACCGGCGCGTTCAACTCGAACGACGTCCGGGCATGGCTGAAGAATCCTGCGTCGATCAAGGCCAATTACGCCGAGCCGGTGTCCGATGGAGACAGTCGTATGCGAGGTATGCCCAACCTCGGCCTGAGCACGCAAGAAATCGACGATCTCCTCGTCTTGCTCGAATCCGCAGGGGACAAACCGTCGGCAGAGATCATTCGTGAGACAGGAGTCGAATAGTGGCAATCATTGAAGAACCACTCGCGATCGGTGCCGGTGACGACGTTCCCGAAACGGTCGAACGCCCCCTCGGCGATTTGACCCGGCCGCAGATCTCCCACACATGGAAGGACTGGTTGACCACGGTCGACCACAAGAAGATCGGCATCATGTACGGCGCTGCCGCGCTGTTCTTTTTCGCCATCGGTGGCGCCGAAGCACTGTTGATTCGTCTCCAGCTCGCAACGCCGAACGGCACGCTGTTGTCGCCTGATGTCTACAACCAGGTCTTCACGATGCACGGCGTGACGATGATCTTCCTGGTTGCGATGCCGATGGCCGCGGCATTTGCGAACTATCTGCTTCCCCTGCAGATCGGTGCTCGAGACGTGGCCTTTCCGCGACTCAACGCATTGAGTTTCTGGGTGTTCCTGTTCGGCGGCCTCTTTTTGAACTCGGCATGGTTGTTCGGCGGTGGCGCCGACGGTGGTTGGTTCAACTATGCACCGAACTCGACGGTGACCTTCTCGCCATCCAACGGCATCGACTTCTATGCGCTCGGGTTGCAGATCACCGGTATCGCCTCACTCGTTTCGGCAATCAACTTGATCACCACGGTGCTCAATATGCGTCCGAAGGGTATGAGCATGTTCCGCATGCCGATCTTCACCTGGATGAACCTCGTTGTGCAGTTCTTGCTGCTCTTCGCCGTGCCAGTCATTTCGGTTGCATTGTTCCTGCTCACCTTTGATCGAGTGTTCGACGCCAACTTCTTCAACACCGAGGCTGGCGCTGACCCGCTGCTCTGGCAGCACCTGTTCTGGATCTTTGGTCACCCTGAGGTGTACATCCTCATTCTCCCGAGTTTCGGCATCGTGTCCGAGGTGATCCCGGTGTTCAGCCGTAAGCCGATCTTCGGATACAGCTTCATGGTCTTTTCGGGCGTGGCGATCGGTTTCATGGGCTGGGGTGTGTGGGCGCACCACATGTTCGTGTCCGGCATCGGTCCGATCTCGGTCGCTGCGTTCTCGCTTTCAACGATGTTCATCGCCGTTCCTACTGGTGTGAAGATCTTGAACTGGCTGGCGACGATTTGGGGAGGCCGGCTTCGTTTCACCACCGCAATGTTGTTCGCGGTGGGCGTGGTTTCGATGTTCACCATCGGTGGTCTATCCGGGGTGACGCACTCGATCGCTCCTGCAGACACCCAGCAGACCGATACCTATTACATCGTTGCGCATTTCCACTACGTGATCTTCGGTGGGACGCTCCTCGGGTTCTTCGCTGGCTTCTATTTCTGGTGGCCGAAGATGTTCGGGTACATGTTGAACGAACGTGTCGGTAAGTGGAATTTCTGGCTACAGATCGTCGGCTTCAACCTCACCTTTGGGCCGATGCACATCCTTGGCCTGCAAGGCATGAGCCGCCGAATCGACACGTACGACAAAGGGTTCGGATTCGAACTCTGGAACCTCGTCGCAACGGTCGGGGCGTTCATCATTGCGCTCGGTATCGGAATCTTCTTCGTGAACATCGCGATCAGCCGCCGTCAGTGGAAAGCCGCTGGCAAGCCGAACCCGGGCCCCGATCCATGGGACGCCCGAAGCCTGGAGTGGATGACCGCCTCGCCGACGCCCGAGCACAACTTCGACGACGAGATCGTCGTCGAAGGCCTCGATGAGTTCTGGCACCGCAAGTACGGCTACGACGAGGACCACAATGTGGTCCGCATCGCCTCGGCCGAAGAGGTCGCCCAGGATGGGTCGAATACGAACGTGCACCTGCCATCGCCGAGCTACTTCCCAATCGTGCTGGCCCTCGGCTTCCCGATCATCGCGTACGGGATCATCTATTCCCTGTGGCTGTGCATTCCTGGCGTCGCGTTGCTCGTCTACGGCATGGTCGGTTGGATCTTCGAAAATCCTGATGATCCCAACGCTGGCCACGATCATCACGATGATGACCACGATGGGGATGCGCCGGATGCACTCGAAGCTGGCGATGAACCAGCCGAACTTGTTGCAGCCGGCACCACCGTAGAGACGGAGGCCTGATATGGCGAACGCAACAGTCGCCGTCGACGCCCACGACGACCACGGTCATCACGAGACGAACACCGGAATCTCCAACAACAAGCTCGCCATGTGGTTGTTTCTGGCCTCTGACTGTTTGTTGTTCGGTGCGTTGATCTCGACCTTCCTGCTGTACCGAACCAACATCTCGGACAACACACCCTTTACGTCGCCGAGCGATGTGTTCGACATCCCGTTCACCTCGCTCAGCTCGTTTGTGCTGCTCATGAGCTCGCTGACGATGGTGCTCGCGCTCTCGGCAGTCAACCGTGACGATCAACGAGCTGGCAGGATCTGGCTGCTGACGACGGCGCTCCTCGGCATGGTGTTCATCGGAGGCCAGGTCTATGAGTTCACGGTCTTCAACGCTGAAGGTCTCGGATACACCACCAACACGTGGACCTCAGCGTTCTTCACGCTCACCGGGTTTCACGGCGTCCACGTCAGTGTTGGCATTCTTCTCTTGTTGGGCACGGTGTTCGGGACACGCAACAGCGGCCTCGGCAAGGAAAAGAGCGAGACGGTCGAACTCGTGGGCCTGTACTGGCACTTCGTCGACATTGTCTGGGTCATCATCTTCACCGTCATCTACCTCATCCCGATCGGTTAGGACCAGCACATGACTGCCACCGACAGCCACGTCGACACCCACGAGCAGGAGCACGAGTACGAGCATCCTTCCGACCGTAAGTACGTCACCATCGCGCTGATTCTTGGTGCGCTCACGGCCATCGAAATCTTGTTGTTCGTGCTCGAAGATGATCTCCCTCGGAGCCTCGTCAAAGTGGGTCTCATCGGATTGATGATCGTCAAGTTCTGGATCGTCGGTGCGTACTTCATGCATCTCAAGTTCGACAACAAAGTGCTGACACAGCTCTTCATGTTCGGCCTCGTGCTGGCGATTGTCGTCTACTTCATCATGTTGTCCTCCTTTGAGTTCTCGTTCTGGAACGACGGCATAGAAGACCCTGGACTTCCAGGAAACAGCTGATCCATGTTTGCCGCCATCGACCCCTGGGCATGGCAACCGCATCCCGAAGTTTGGCTGCTCATTGCCGGAATCGTTGGACTTGGTTTCTACGCGGCTCGAGTGATTGGACCAAAAGTCGTGACCCCGGGAACCGAGGTCGTGAGCACAAGGCAACGTCGCTTCTTCGTCCTCGGCGTCGTGATGCTCGCGATCGCCGCCGACTGGCCAATGCACGATATTGCCGAGGAGTACCTCTATTCGGTACACATGATTCAGCATCTGCTGATCACCTTCTTCATCCCGATCTTCTTCCTCCAGGCGACTCCGGAATGGTTGGCCCGTCTGATTCTCGGTGGAGGTGATCAGGAGCGCACCTGGCTCGGCAAGTTGGCCAAGCCGGTGGTCGCAGGGATCATCTTCAATGTTCTGGCCGCGCTCACTCACTGGAACGGCATCGTCCAACTCTCGTTCGATTCAGGGCCCTTCCACTACGGCATTCATCTTGTGATGTTCAGTTCGGCGCTCCTGATGTGGCTGCCAGTCCTCGGCCCTCTTCCCGAGTTGCGGCTGTCGCCGCCGGCCCAGATGGTCTACCTCTTCTTGATGTCCATCATCCCCACAATTCCTGCCGGATGGCTGACGTTCGCTGACAATCCCGTGTATCCGGCCTACGACACGATTGATCGTCTCTGGGACATCAGCGTCGTATCGGATCAGCAGGCTGCCGGATTCGTGATGAAGGTCATCGGTGGGTTCTTCCTGTGGGGCCTGATCGCAATTCGATTCTTCCGTTGGGCTGCGGCTGAACGGGCCTCAGACATGCAGAAACGGATCGTCAGACCGCTCACGTACGACGATGTCGCCACAGAGTTCGAGAACGCTGGACCCGCAAAGACGGAACTCTGATGGGTGCCCCAGGTGTTGTGATGCCATCTCGGTTCAAGATGTTGGTCCGGGGGTTCACCGGACGTTGTGCGATCTGCGGTGCGTCCCGTCTCACGCTGTCGTGGCTCAACGTTGCGCCACGATGCAAACGATGCAACTTTCCGCTGGAGCGAAACGAAGGTCACTTCGTCGGCGCCGTTGGCATGAACACGATCGTGACGTTCGGGTCGATTCTGATCACGGTGCTCATTGGCGCTGCGCTGACTGCCCCCGATGTACCGGTTGGCAAACTCTCGATCATCACGGTGGCGGTCGGTTTGTTCATGTCCTTCTTCTTCTTTCCCATCTCGAAGACCCTCTGGAGCGCAGTCGACGCCATGATGGTGGACCTTCAACCAGGCGAGGTGGATCCGAGATACGACCCGTCGGTCGACATCACCGTCTGAGCCATCCAGTCGCGGGCCGTTTCGGCCAATGCGTCAATGACCGCAGTGACCTCGTTGGTGTGCTCCAACCCGTCAGCGTCAGCCCAGTCTCGGGCTTCGTGATTCCATCGGACCCCTGGTGGTAGCTCGAGCTGTACGCCCTGCTGCCGAGGTAGGTTCACGGGGTTCCGATGATGAACCCCGCGGAGTTCCTTGGGAATGCTGTCGAGCTCGGTGACCACGCGGAAATGTGTTGGTAGGCGCATTTGGAGGTGTCCACCGAGATGGGCGGCTAGCTCCCGATTCTGCCCGCCGAGCAGCAGGTGTTGCTTCTCGATCTCACGCCCATACCCATGCACGGTGCAGACAACGTCGACATGGTCGATGACCGAAGCAAGGTGTTTGGACTCTTGGGTGCGGAACCGAGTCGAGGGGATGTGCAGCGGACGGTGTTCGGGCTGTTCGATCGAGTAGAACGAGGCGCCAGACAATTTCGCAGCATCGCGCGCGATCAGCGACGTCACCCGTTCGACGGGGCCGCCGTGAAAGGCAAGGAAGCCGAACCGACCGCGGATCTCCACATGCTCGTGCACGCCCGGTTGAGCCAAGAGTTCGCTGAGGGTCATACCTCCGGTGTTGTCCACGTCAGCGGTGATTCACCGCGTAGGAACGCTGTCGAATCCGCAGAACGGACGCAGGACATCGGGAACGGTGAATGATCCGTCGGCCTCCTGGTAGTGCTCCATCAGAAACAGGAGCGTCCGACCAACAGCACACGCCGTGCCGTTGAGCGTGTGGACGAAGTCTGACCCGGACTCTCCCTTGGCCCGAGTGCCGAGACGGCGCGCTGAGTAGTCGGTGTAGTTCGAGCACGAGGTGAGCTCGCGATAGGCCCCCTCCGAAGGGAGCCACACTTCGCAGTCGTATTTCTTCGCTGCGGGATTTCCCAAGTCGCCTGCGGCCACGTTGATCACCCGATAGGGAAGCCCGAGATCGTCGAGGATCTCGCGTTCGATCTCGAGCAACAGCTCGTGTTCATCCCACGAGTTCGCCGGATCGCTCCAGATGAACATCTCAACCTTGTCGAATTGGTGCACGCGAAAGATCCCACGCGTGTCTTTTCCATACGTCCCAGCCTCGCGTCGAAAACACGAAGAGAACCCGGCGTAGCGCAGTGGCAGGTCGGCGAGGTCGAGGCGATCTCCTCGGTGTAGACCCGCGAGGGGAACTTCTGAGGTTCCGACGAGGTGCAGGTCATCGGCGGCCACCTCATAGACCTGGTTCCTGTCGGTGGGGAAGAAGCCGGCGTCGATCATCATCTGCTCACGAACCAGCACGGGTGGAATGGTTGGAATGAACCCACGTTTCACCAACTTCTGCATGGTCCACTGCACGAGGGCGAATTCGAGCAGAACGGCTTCCCGAAGCAGGTAGGCAAATCGGGAGCCACTCACCTCGGCCCCTTTTTCGCTATTCACCCATCCCATGGCCGCGCCAAAGTCCGCATGGTCGAGCGGCGGCGGCTCGGCTCGTTCGCCGACCGTGTGCACGATCTCGAAGTTCTCCTCGCCACCAGCGGGTACCGACGGGTGAGCTGGGTTCGGGACACTCAGAATCAGGTCATCAACGGCGGATTGCAGCGCATCGAGTTCTGACTCTTTCTCCTTCAAGCTCTGCTTGAGCGCGTTGGCCGCTTCGATTTTGGCGGGTCGGTCTTCAGGTGACGCTTGACCGATGGCCTTGGAGACGACGTTCGCTTGCCCCCGAAGTTCCTCCACCGTGGTCATGAGTGAACGTCGGGCCCGGTCGGTCGAGCTCAACTCCTCGAGCTGTTCGACGGTTGCACCTTTCAAAAGTGCACCATCTCGGTACGCCTGATTGTCGAGTTGTCGGAGGTCGATCACGCAACGAGAATACCTCCGTTCGAGGAGAGTGGCGTGGCCTGCTATTCGTCGCGCATGACTGCGACGTCGTGTGGGTGACTCTCTCGAAGTCCGGACTGGGTGATTCGGACGAGGCGACTGCGCGTCCGGAGCTCCTCGATGTCCGCAGCCCCGGCGTAGCCCATGCCCGATCGGAGGCCGCCAGCCATCTGGCCGATCAGGTCGCTGATCGATCCGGCGTACCGCACGCGAGCCTCGACTCCCTCAGGCACATGTTTGCCTGGTGTCTGACCAGATCCGTAGCGGTCAGCTGCACGACCACGCATGGCACCTGCAGATCCCATGCCCCGATAGGTCTTCCACATCGCACCATCGACCAGCTCGAGGTCGCCAGGAGCTTCGTCGGTGCCAGCCAAAAGATTGCCGACCATGACAGCGTTTGCGCCAGCTGCGAAACATTTGACGATGTCACCAGAGGTCACGACCCCGCCGTCGGCGATGATCGGCACGCCGTGTGCACGAGCGGCCATCGCACATTCGTAGATAGCGGTCATCTGTGGCATGCCAGCGCCGGCCACGATTCGAGTGGTGCAGATGCTGCCTGCGCCCACGCCGACCTTCACGACGTCGGCTCCAGCCTCGACCAATGCATCGACGCCTTCTGCTGTCACGACGTTGCCGCCGACCACGGTGATTTCGGGCCAACCCTTCTTGATCGTACGGACCGCCTCGATGACCCCTGCGGTGTGCCCGTGGGCCGTGTCGATCACGAGCATGTCGACACCGGCTTGTGCGAGCAGGTCGGCTCGTTCAGCGGTATCGGTGACGCCGATTGCTGCGCCCACCCGAAGTCGTCCAGAAGCATCGAGACTTGCGTTCGGTTTCTCGATGCGTTTGTCGATGTCCTTGACAGTGATCAGTCCGGCGAGGAGCCCGTCGCCGTCGACGAGCGGCAGCTTCTCGATTCGGTACTTGTGAAGGACGGCCTTGGCGCCTTCGAGCGTGGTTCCCACCGGCGCCGTTACAAGACCGTCACTGGTCATGAAGTCGGTGACAGGTTGGCCATATTCGTCAGGAGTACAGAAGCGAATATCTCGGTTGGTCAGGATGCCGACAAGGCGTCCATCAGGCTCGCAGATCGGGACACCGCTGATCTTGTGCGTGGCCATGAGTGTCTCTGCGTCATCGAGTGTGGCTGTGGGAGGAAGTGAGATGGGGTTCGAGATCATCCCCGCCTGTGCGCGTTTCACGAGATCGACCTGCTCGGCCTGTTCTGCGGGTGTCAGGTTGCGATGCAGGATCCCGATGCCGCCCTCGCGCGCCATTGCGATTGCCAACGGGGCCTCGGTGACCGTGTCCATCGCGGCCGATATGAGTGGAACGCGGAGCTCGATGCCACCGAGAACCGCCGTCGTGTCCACGTTGTCGGGCAACACCTCGCTGTACCCCGGGACGACTAGAACGTCATCGAATGTCAGAGCTTGCGAACCTGCGAAAAGGCCCTTGTTCGGATCGAGGTACTCACCCGTTGCTGCCATGTATGCACGTTAGCGGGAGCGAACAACCTGTGGGCGTCCGAGCTTCTCGCGGGTTTCAGGAAAGCGTCCACCCAAGCCAGGCGGCTCCGATCCCGCAGGAAACCGTGCCGACCAGGTACAGCAGTGCGCGTAGACGCTTACCGTTGCTGCCAATGTGCTCAACCTGTGCAATGAAGGTCGAGAATGTGGTGAGGGCGCCCAGCGAAGCCCCGCCAAGGACGAGGATGACGTCCGGTGAGCGATTCCGAAGAAGGCCTAAGAGGAATGCACCACCAACGTTGACCAGGAATGTCCCCCACATTTGGCGATCGAATTCCGCGTCCAGGTTGGTCAGGAGCGCCCGGACAAGCGCACCGAGCCCGGCGCAGATCACGAAAGCGACAGCGATCACGACACCGACTCGAGACGTGGTGGTTGCGCCATCTGGTGTCTGACGGCGCGGAACGCAACCAGGCCCAGAAGAAGAGACAACGTCACGTAGATGATGGCGATACCAGCTTTGTCTCGATCGATCAGATCGACGATTTCGACAGCGAATGTCGAAAACGTTGTCAAGCCGCCGCAGAAGCCAGCGGCGAGGAGCCGGTCCACCCGCATCGGAATGGGTCGAGCGGTCACCGCTGCGAAGGCCGCACAGCCAACCACATTGACGAGCAACGTGTGCCATGGAAAGGCGTCGACCACAACGATCTCACCGATCGCCCACCGAACACACGCGCCCGCGACTGCGCCAATGGCGACCATTGGAAGGTGGCCAGGTGTATGCATCATGCGAGACTAGATCCGAACGTGTAGACATCACCGCAACCGCCTAGGTGAGACCAGATGCGGTGGAGGAAGGACACGAAGTGGATTTGACCGACCACCGGGTCAGTTACGAGGCGCAGCGACTGGACATCGATGCGTTGCTCGACGATCCGATCGATCAATTCGAGGTGTGGTTCGCTGACGCAGAGGCGTCGGGCGACCCTGAGCCATATGCCATGGTCGTCTCGACGGTCGATGCTGATGGCAAGCCTCGAGGAAGAAATGTTCTCCTGCGTAGCACCGACGAGCGAGGTTTCGTCTTCTATACCAATTACACCTCGGCGAAAGCGAGAGCGATCGATGCGACCGGTCTGGCGGCGCTGACGTTTCGCTGGTTCGACGTCCACCGACAGGTTCACATCGAAGGTCGAGTCGAGCGGGTCGATGAGGATGAGTCAGATGCGTACTTCGCGAAACGTCCTCGTGAGAGCCAGCTCGGAGCATGGGCAAGTGACCAGAGTGCGGTCATCGAGGGAAGCCAGGTTTTGCAGCAGCGGCTCGCTGACATGGGGGCACGCTTCGAGGGGACCGACGTTCCTCGCCCCGACTTCTGGGGCGGCTATCGCGTCATTCCCGACGTGATCGAATTCTGGCAGGGCCAACCGAGCCGACTGCACGATCGCGTGAGATATTCGCTACACGGCACCGGCTGGATTCGAGAGACACTCAGTCCGTGAGCGCCGATTTCCGGATCGTTGCGCGTAGCGATGCATCCGTCGTGGAGCGTACCCAGAGCTGTCTCTCGGAGTCTTCGGTTGCGGACCAGATGGTCAGCAGCTCACCGGCGACGCTGGGTCCTCGCCATTCGACCTCGATCCGTACTGGAGAAGCATCGAGCTCGAGAAGCTCTTCGGCGATCGCCAGGTACGCGGCGTTGTTCACGTGCCCGAATGCATCCATGTCGGTTGCACGGAACGACCACGGGGTCGATGTGGCGCCTGCAGGAGCCTCCTTCTCGTGACGCAGTTTCGCGTCCACGCGGCGACCATGTGTCGCCTCTAGGTACCTCGTCGCGAATTCTGAACCCCAGGGCACTGGTCGACCTGAGGTCGCATCGAGGTGTACCCATATCACTGCGGCCTCGATTCGTGCGCCTTGTTCGCCCGTGATCGATGTTCGCCGTTCGGCCCATCGGGGCCCGGTGCCAGAACACCATGTCGTCAGCTTGAGCTTTTCTCGAGAGGACGCCGGGTGGCGCACTTCGATTGCGGCTCGACGTGCCACCCACGCCAAGCCCAAGGCAGGGAGCCCGGCATCGTCAGTGTCGTCGTTTCCGGTGTCCTGCAGGAAACGAGCAACCGCATCGAGTTCCATCCTGCCAGTGGGGTCAGCATCGGCGACCGACACCCGCCGCGACGTTGAGAACGTGCGGCCAGTAGTTGGTTCGTCGACGATGGTCGACGCCCCGGCTTCGGTTGGGTCGGTTCTGGATTTGCGTTCCACGGCGCCGAATGTAGAGGAGACTATCGGTAAGAACACCTTGAGAACTTGGCGGCTTCCCTACCTATACGGGAATTGGTGCCAGAAGAATGGGTGTTCCTACGGCAACCGATCACCGAAGCATCGAGTGACCATGAACTCAATTGTGACGACTAACTCAACAAAGAACACTCCAACTCGGACTCGCCGACGCGCTCGGATCGCGGCCGTCGGCTTGGCGCTTGTGCTCGTCGCGAGCGCATGTGGCTCCGATGGTGCCGACACGATCTCGCTGAGCAACGGTGAGATCGGAGTTCCCAGCGGAGAGGCTGGCGAAGTCGACTCGGGTGCGGCAGGCACACCGGTGCAGTTCAACTTCGACGACTTCGACGGTGAATCGATGGCGCTCTCGGACTTGCCCGATGGCCCCGTTGTCCTGAATTTCTTCGCATCGTGGTGTCCGACGTGTGTTGCCGAGATGCCCGACTTCGAAACCGTGCACCAGAATTTTGCGGGCGAAGTGAACTTCCTCGGTCTTGCGACACAAGATCGAGTAGAGAACGCGATCGAACTCATCGAGGAAACAGGAGTGACCTATCAGGTTGGCAACGACCAGAACGGTGAGGTCTTTGCGCTCTTTGGTGGGCTCGGCATGCCGACGACCGTCTTCATCGATGCAGATGACAACGTGACGCGTGTCCACACCGGCGTGCTCGATGTCGATTCCCTGACCGACACCATCAACTCAGACTTGTTGCCCTAGGAATCCTCATGCCTTCCTGGAACCTTCTCGCCTTCCCCTTTGCCGCCGGCCTCGTCGCCGCATTCAATCCATGCGGCTTCGCAATGCTCCCGACCTACCTCACCTACTTCTTGGGTCTGGACTCGGATGAAACCTCGACGGCGAAGAGTGTGCTCCGAGGCGGAAAGGTCGGCCTGGCTCTCACCGCGGGCTTCGTGACCGTGTTCGGGATCTTCGGCCTCCTGTTCGAAGTGATCTTGAGCGGTGGTGCGCGAAGCGCGGTCCAGAGCTCGCTATGGGTCGTCACGGTCGGCTCAGGAATTTTCGTCCTGGTTCTCGGATTGGCGATGCTTCGTGGTTACCAACCAGTGCTCAACCTTCCCAAAGTGCAGATGGGTACGGGCAGCCGAGAAGTCGGGTCGATGTATCTCTTCGGTGTGAGCTACGGGCTCGTATCCCTCGGTTGCACGATCGGACCATTCCTGGTGGCCGTCTCAGGGTCGGTCTCGAATGCCGGTGTGGCTGGGGCATCGATGTGGGCGTTCGTTGCCTATGCCCTCGGCATGGGTTCTGTCATTTTGTTCCTGACGATGGCTCTCGCAGCGGGTCGGCGTGGCGTTGCGACGAAGATGCGTTCACTTCTGCCCATCATCAATCGGATCTCGGGTGTTCTGCTCGTCCTCGCTGGCATCTACCTCGTGCTCTATGGACGCTTCCAGCGAGATCCGATCAACAATGGGAATGGCGCTGTCGACTTCGTCGAAGGTATCCAGGCCGACGTGGTCAATTGGATCAACAACGACGTCGGCGCGGAGCGTGCAGGTCTGGCCATGCTCGGAATCGCGCTCGTCATCGCGGTCTCCGCGGTGATGTGGAAACGCATGAGCGGCCCTGGCTCCCCAGCCGGTGACGACGAGGCGTCGGTTGCCCCCGACGACGCCACCCGGCCTGAGGTTCACAGCGGCTGACTGCGAGCGTTAGGCAGGGGTCGAACGCATCTCGTAGCGACGTTGCCCCGTCATTCGGTGCTGGAAACGTCATCGACGAAAACCGTCGAACGGTAGTACGCCAGCTCGGCGACCGACTCACGAATATCGTCGAGCGCGCGATGCCCAAGAGCCTTTGCTGGCGCATTCTCGAGCGCCGCCGGGTACCAGCGACGGCTGAGCTCCTTGATCGTCGACACATCGACCGATCGGTAGTGAAGAAACTCCTCGATCTCGGGGGTGTACCTGGCCAAGAATCGTCGATCTGTGCCGATCGAGTTGCCGCACAGTGGGACGGTTCCTGGCTCGCTGATGTGCTTCTGCAAGAACGCGAGCGTCTGCTCGGTTGCTTCCTGGAGCGAAACTGTCGAGGCCTCGATCTGCGGGAGAAGGCCTGACTTGGTGTGCATCCTTCGAACGAAATCGTCCATTTCAGCCATCGCTTCGGACGGTTGGTGGACCACAAGATCAGGGCCTTCAGCAATCAGCTCGAGGTCATCGTCGGTGAGCAATGTGGCGATCTCGACGATCACGTGCCGGTCCGGGTCGAGGCCGGTCATTTCCAAATCCATCCAAGCGAGCATTCGGCTACGTTACTCATGGGTCAAGCGCTAGGGTCGTCCCGTGTTGGAGATTCCTCTACGTCGACTCGATCCCGATTTGGTCATGCCGGCCTACGCAACCGAAGGTGACGCAGGCGCCGATCTCGTTGCATCTCAAGCGATCACCTTGCCGCCCGGTGGCGGGCGAGCACTCGTGCCAACGGGCGCGGCGATTGCGATTCCCGATGGATACGCAGGCTTTGTGCAACCGCGCTCGGGGCTCGCAATGCGACATGGTGTGACTTGTCTCAATTCGCCTGGCCTCATCGACTCGGGGTACCGCGGCGAGCTGAAGGTGTTGTTGGTCAACACCGACCCAACCGAACCGTTCGAGATCGAACGAGGGGATCGAATCGCCCAGCTCGTGATCCAACGGGTCGAGCATGCATCGTTCGTCGAAGTCGACGAACTCCCCGACTCTGTACGTGGCGAGGGTGGCTTTGGCTCGACGGGTGTGACGACGTCTTGACCGATCGCTGTTGTCAGGACAGCCGTTTCGAGAACTGGACGACACCGACCTTGGGATCTGCCTCGAATCGATCGACAAGGTCGCTCATCACGACATCGAATCGAACGAGATCTTCCTGTTCAGAATGAACCGGGCCATCATCGAGACGTTGCACGATGCTCACCAAGAGCTCATGCGCATCGACTTCGAAGGTGACGTCGATCGCACCTCGATGATCCGTGTCACGAAGGATCAGCGAGAATGCCTCGTCGACGGCAAGGCGAAGGTCGTCGATGGCTCGGACGGACAACCCTCTGCGACGTCCGATCGAAGCGACCGCAATGCGAACCAGCCGTACGAAACGCATCGCTGAAGGAATCGTCAACGAAATGATGTCGGCATCAACGACATGTGTTCGATCAGGATCGACGGTCGCGGTCACATCAATGAGTGTGGCAGTCGTCTCGTCCGTTGCGGATGATGCCAGCCGTCAAAGTTTTGTGCGAGACCTCTACGGTGTGCAGATGGCAATTCTCGTTGATCAGGCACGGTGGGCGTGGCGCGGAACCACCTGGTGTCATCTGGTTACCGATACCCATCTCGATGATCTGCATGAATTTGCTGGGGGCCTCGGCTGTAGGCGCGTCGGATTCCAGGGTGATCATTACGACATCGACGTCGACACCCGACACATCGCGATCGAGCGGGGTGCGCAGGTGTGCGACAGCCGAGAGTTGGTGCGACGCCTCAAAGGTGCGGGGTTACGTCTTCGCCCGTCAGCCTTTGACAAGTGGGAGCTCGACTACCGCATAGATGGGCCGATCGATGACTCGGCTTGGGGCACGCTACGCGATCAGCATCCACACATCGGCCGGATCGACGACGTCGAGGAACGCGCACGTGGATTTCATCGGAACGCAAACGGCTGTTTCGTCCTCAGGCGGAACGGATCCGAGGCTGTCGTTGTACATGGTCATGGGGACTTCGACATCACGATCGAGGAACCGTCGATGGGTCTGTTCGCCCGACGTGACCTCCGTGGTGATTGGGCGATCGAGTCGATCACTCCAGCACCCAGCTCGAGCGAATGATTGGTGTGATTTCGGCTTGGACGGTCGGCGTCCTAAGCTGACCGACCGCATGAGGATCCGCCCGACGTTTCTTGCCACGCTCGTGGTCTCGGCGTTTTTTGCCAGCTCCTGTTCGTCGAGCGCCGTGGACGTCACGCCATCGACGACGGCAGTCCCATCGGTGTCGAGCACGTCGACCTCGACGACCGTCGAGTTCGAGGTTGTCACGACAATTCGACGTATTCCGGCACCTGAGCTCGCGTCCGATGGACATATCACGATTGGGCCCACGCGATATGACTTCGCCTTCGAGTGTTACGCAGCTGGCGCAGGCGACATCTTGGCACTCGGCATCGGCGAGGACTCGCTGACCGGAACACAAACACAGGCGATCGTGCAGGCCTTCCTCGGGCAAGCGTACGTGGCAGTTCTGATCAGCGACGCTCAGGTGCTCGAGCTGGCGATCGATCAGCCGGCCGAACTGTTCGTCCAGAGTGACTTGATCCGCGGAAGCGCCCTGCGGTTCGTCGACGCGTCAGGATCTGCGGGAGTTGGTGAGGACCTCGGTCTCGGAACCGTCACCGTGTCGTGTGAGGGATTCGCACCCGGGCTGCCCGACGAGTACATCGTCAACTGATCCCTAGCTGCAGGGCACCGTCGGTTCGATCTGGGGAACCCGGCCTGAACGAAAGGTGGTCACGGCAGTGCCGTCGGTGTCGAAGATGACGCGGAACTGGGCGTCGCCTTCGTCGGCGGGAGTGAACATGATGCTGTTGCCACCTCCAGCGAGAGGCGTGGAGGTCAGCCGTTCGCCGAACAGTGCGAAGAGATCGTCCTCCGACATGCCCACGCCTGCCCCTGAACGAGTGGTGATCGTGTCGGTCGAGATGTCTACGCGTTCTATGGTGCCAGCGGTGACCGTCAGCTGTACCCCTTCGGGACCACCGGCTGGTCGGATCTGGTAGCAGTCGTCTTCGACGCGCTCGGACATCGGAACGAGAGAACCTCCAAGAGCATCCTCGGCCTGTGTGACGGTCATTCCGAAGGTGACGACATCGATGCCTACCGTGCTCACTGACGACGCTGAGTCGAATTCTGGGTCACCGACGAATTCGGGTGGCTCGGTTGTCGACGTTGTCGTCGTCGACGATGTAGGTGGAACCGTTGTTGTCGAGGAGGAAGAAACGGGCGGCACGGTGTCCACTGTCGCGTCGCCATCGCCCCCACACGCCGCAAGCAAGACAGCTGCGAAGAACACTGCCGGCAGCACATGACGAGAGGAGCGCTGGCGGTTCATACGTAAAAGTGTAGGACAGTGCCGTGCACAGCATGAAATGCCGTCCTGCGCGAGGTGAGCCAAGTGCATGCGATACCGTGCGGGCGGTGTCTCGAAACGTGCGAACGTCAATTGGGGCTGTGCTGGCTGTCCTCGCTCTCTCCAGTGCGGCATGTGCTTCGGAATCGGTCGAGTCGACAATCGACACGCAGGCCTCGCCATCCCCGACCGTCGTCGAACCAGCGGTCGAGCTACAAACAACTCGTGTTGTCGATGAACCGGTGAGTGAAACGAGCACGACCGCTCCGGTTCGTACGGCTTTGGAGTGTGCTGAAGAGATCCCGTTGGAGATACGGATTGGGCAGCTGCTCTTTCCTATCGTCGTGCAAGCCGAACTCGATGATGCGGCGGCGCTGGCTGAACATGGCTTGATCGCCGGTGTGGTTGTTCTCGGTTCCCCCACCCCAGCGATCGCAGACGATATCGAAGTGTTGCAGCAGCGCTCGATGGTGACGCCGAGTATCGTCGCCGTCGATGAAGAAGGCGGGCGTGTACAACGCCTCGACGAACTCGTGGGCGCCTTGCCGAGCGCTCGATCCGTTGCACGCGACCTGACGCTCGAGGAGGCTCAGGACCTTGCGCAGAGCCACGCCGAGGCGATTGGTGCACTTGGGTTCACGATGAATCTTGCGCCAGTGGTCGATCTCGACACTGGCGAGTTCATCCGAGATCGGTCCTATGGTGCTGACCCTGATCGTGTCACCGACTATGCATTCGCAACCGCGGATGGGATTCTCGCTGCGGGGCTCACGCCGGTCGTGAAACACTTTCCTGGGCACGGGCCTGCCGCAGACAGCCACACCGGCTTGCCAACGCTCCCCGACCTCGAAACGCTGCGTTCCTCAGATCTCGTTCCGTTCATCCGTGCGATCGAACGTGGTGATCTGCCTGTCATGGTGGGTCATCTCGTCGTACCCGGACTGACCAACGGCAAGCCCGCCACGTTGTCTGCAGAGGCCATCGACGGGTTACTCCGCTCTGAGCTTGGTTTCGACGGGCTCGTCATGACCGACGCGCTCAACATGGATGCGATTGCTAAGACGACCAACAACGCTGATGCAGCTGAGCAGGCCTTGGTCGCGGGAGCAGATCTGGTGATGTTGGGCCGCCTCGCAGATGTCGAGACAGCGGTGGCTCAGCTCGTGGATGCTGTGGTCTCGGGTCGGCTCCCGGAAGCGACGGTCAACAGCTCCGTGCTGCGGGTGCTCGATGTGCGCGGAATTCCTCTCTGCTCGCTTCCGGCAGATCTGCTGCCGGCGATCGGCTGTCGTAGCGGTGTTGGTGGATGCACCTCGGGCTGATTTGATCGACCAATTGAGTCGAACGGCCCAACAGATGGGCGTGTCGACCCACTTCAAGATGCGGTGTTGATGCCGATCGTTCTCTGTAGGCGAGCCCGTGTAGCCGGGTTCAATGCAGAGGAGCGTCACGTGCGCACAACTAATCGGTTTGGTTTCATCGCCCTTCTTGTGGGCTTCATCCTTCTTCTCGGAGCCTGCTCCACAGAGAGCAGCCCGCCTGATGGCTTGGCCTTTCAGGACGATTCGTCGGGCGACACGGTGCCCCAGCAGTCCTTGACGGATACGAGCTCAACCGCTGCTCCGACAACGACCGCATCGACGGTCCCGCGCGTCAACCGACCATGGGACCGTGACTGCTCGACCAACGACTATTCGATCGCATTCGGTAATGACGTCGTCTTGATCACTCCGGCTCCAACGATGGCAGGTCCGTTCAACGTCTCGGTTCCCGCGGGCACCTACGACATCACGGTGTCGTCATGGCTCGGTTTCGAGGACTACCCAACCCACGTGGATGAGAGCTGGTACTTCTCCACGAACTCGGGCTACACATCGCCATTGACAACCGATTCGAGCCCTGAACTGATCATGAACGACTTGTTCTCGGCGCAGACGATCGGCGAAACGACCTCGATCACGCTGCACCACAAGTCACCGAACTCAGCTCAGGCGAACTCGGTTCATCCGCTGTGCATCGGGTTCCGTGCGGTGACCGCTCCGACGACCACGGCTGCACCGACGACAACGACTGAGCAGGCCGTCATCGGTTCTCCAACGACCACGACCACCGCTGCACCGACCACCGCTGCACCCACGACCACGCCGACCACCGCTGCTCCGGCACAACTTGCGCTCACGGGTATGTCCGAGCTGTCGATGTCACTCGGTCTGGCTGGCGCTGCGCTCACCCTCGCTGGCGTTGCAACGCTGATGGCAGCTCGTCGAAGTGAAGAGGACCTGTAGCCCTCGGTCAGCTCTCATCGAGGGCACCCGAGCGAGACCCTGATCAACACTGGTGCCCCTGCCTTCGGTGGGGGCACCGGCCGTTTTTCGAGGATTCGAAATTCTTGCGAGATATTGTCACTTTCAGTGCCTACTGCCCTTGCGGTTGTAGGCATCGTGCTGCTACCACTGTTTTATACCCCCCACACGACCGAGGAGTTCCCCAATGTCATCCACAAAGTTTCGTGCCGCCGCGCTGGCCGCACTAGTCCTGGCAGGAGGCGCTATCGCCGCTGCATCGACTCCCGCAGGTGCGCAAGGGGGCTTTGGCGTGTGCAATGGCAAGGAGGTGACGATCCCCACAATTGGAGGCGTGGCGAACGGCACCGATGGCAATGACGTGATCATCGGCAGCAACGGCGACGACGTGATCAACGGCCGTCAGGGCAACGACACGATTTGTGGGCTGGGCGGCAAGGACGAGATTCGAGGCGCAGCGGGCGTCGACTGGATCAACGGCGGTGGTGGCGGCGACAAGATCTGGGGTGGCAGCGGTAACGACATTCTTCAGGGTGGTGACGGCTGGGACCGCATGTTTGGTGGCAACGGCAAGGATGACATGGACGGCGGCGCGGGCAACGACTTCATGCGTGGCAACGGCTGGGCTGACACGATGTCGGGCTCGGTCGGCAACGACAACCTCAATGGCGGCCTTGCCGACGATGTGCTGTCCGGCGGCCCTGGTGACGACATCCTGCGTGGATCCAACGGCACGAACATATGCTTCGACCCCGATGCTGATACCGAGTGGGGCGGTTGCCAGACGAGGAACTTCGACGAGTAGGTCCTGCGCTCGTTCGAACGGGCAGCGCATGTCGATCGCTTCAGCTTCGCCTCGGGATTCCCGATTTGAGTCACGGTTGTTGCGTCGTTGCTCACTCGTTCGTTTCTATGACTCCGGGTTGCCCAGCGGGAGATCGAAGGTCGCTTCTGAGAGGCAGATTGCGCTCATGGTTTCCCGCCGGAGCCGGACCCTGAAGCCCGTCTAGCAGAAGCTGTACCAACACGAACCCGCCGACACCGACCACGATTCCGGCGAGGCCACCGATCAAGATGTCGGCTGGCCAGTGCACGCGAAGGATCACACGCGAAAGACACACGCAGACCGCGCTTGCGGCACCCGCCTGTCGTGCGTCCAGAGTAAATTTGGTAGGCCGCCCGGGACTCGAACCCGGCACCTTGGGATTAAAAGTCCCCTGCTCTAACCCGATGAGCTAGCGGCCCGGTACGGCTAAAAATCTACAGGGAACT
>CAJQNJ010000138.1 GCA_905479685.1 uncultured Acidimicrobiales bacterium | reverse complement strand
GATCCAGACGCCGACCGCGCCATGATTCTCGACACGCTCGTCGCGATTGCCCGGCATCGCCAGAGCGGGGCCGATCTCGCGTACGAGGGCTACAGCGTCGACATTGGTGGCGGCTGATTTCAGAGCGTCGTGAACTGCGGTTCGCCGACCCCAGGGAAACCCCCTCGAACCGCGCCCGCGTCGACATCTCGAAAAAATGGTCGAAAACTCTCGGCCAACGGTCGGCCATTCGGCAGCGAAAGCCAGAGACGCAGCATGTGGCGCTTCCGTTCGGGCTCGGGGAAGTCTTCGAATGCGGTTCGCGTGTGCAACGTCAGGTGGTTGTTCAAGAATTGCATGTCGCCCGGTTCGAACATCATCGTGAGATGGAACTCCGGTTGCGCTGCGATCTCGTCGATCAGCGCCAAGCCTTCGACCTGCTGCGCCGAGAGCGCCGCGATGTTGGAGTTGGACTCGGCTTCGAGCTCGGCTGAGCGAATGTGTGTACGGGTGTATCGGCATGCGAAGTGGCCACGCTCCACCGCGAATATCGGTTGCGTGTAGAACCCGGCAACCCCTGGCAATTCGTTGCCTTGCATGCTCCACCAGATCGGCTCATAGAGGGCCGACAACACGTCTGGACGTCGACGCAGAAGTTCGTCGTGAATCGCTGCCGAACTCACAATTCGGCTGAGACCCCCGCGCATCGCAGGGTGCAGACAGAACAACCCCGTGACGTCCGCAGCGTCGCAGTGGTACGTGAGCTCCCCATTGGACGTGTACCCGCGGAATTGTGGACCATCCAATCCCGTACCCAGATCGCGGACATCGCCGAGGTAGTCATTACGTTTGCTCTGCGAAACTGCGGTACCGGTGTGCAGGCCCAGACCCCAGAACACCATCCGTAGTTGCCGGGCCGTGAACCGCTCTGTCGGGAACCCACGCAGCAGCGTGATTCCGCACCCGTCCTCGAGTTCGACGCTCATCTTGGCGAGCACAGCGGCGAAGGAAGGCAACGGGAAGTCTTCGGCCCGCAGATCTTTCAAAGGCCTCCCCGATTGTTCCGCGACATCCAGCGCACGCTCGACTTCTTCGATCTCGGCATCGGTGAAGAAATGAATCCACGTCGTGTCGCGTTCCATCGCGGGACCGAGCCAGTGCGCGGGCCCACCGATCGGGTCTGGGGTTTCACGGGTCTCTGTTGCATCCACGGGCCCAATTCAATTCGACCAGAACGTCATGGTCAACAGGTAGGTGGATCGCCGCGCCGCTCGATTATCGTTATGGAATGCCTGACGTCTTCCATTTGGGTCTCGATGCACAGATGGTGGGAGGCGCAACGCTCGCCATCCTGCCCGGCGACCCAGGTCGAGTGGAGCGGATCGCTGCACTGACCGACAACCCCGTTCCGCTCGTAGCGACACGCGAATTCACGTCGTGGAAGGGCTTCCTCGACGGGCATCCGATCATCGTTTGTTCGACTGGCATCGGTGGACCATCGACGTCGATCGCAGTGGAAGAGCTTGCCCAGCTCGGTGTTCGGACTTTTCTTCGTGCCGGTACGACGGGTGCGATTCAGCCCGACATCAAACCCGGTTCTGTCATCGTCACGACTGGAGCCGTCCGACTCGACGGTGCCAGCCAACACTTTGCGCCTCTCGAATACCCTGCGGTTGCCGACTTCGAATGTACGGCAGCCCTGGTCGAGGCAGCTCGGGCCGTGGGGACTCCGCTGCGAATCGGCATCACAGCGTCTTCTGACACGTTCTATCCGGGCCAAGAACGCTACGACACCGTCTCTGGCCACGTGACGAAGCGGTTTCGCGGCAGCATGGGCGAGTGGGAGGCGCTTGGGGTCCTGAACTACGAGATGGAAGCCTCGACGCTGTTCACCATGTGCGCAACAAACGGCTGGCGCGCCGGCTGTGCTGCTGGGGTGCTGGTCAACAGACACAGCCAAGAAACCCCAGACCCAGATCTCGTCGAAGCAGTTGACTCGAACGCGATCGCCGTGGTCGTCGAAGGTGCTCGACTCCTGTTGCGGTGACGTGTGGTCGTATCCGCGCCGCCGTCTAGCGATGGAGAGATGAGCTGCGCCAGACATCGGGGTCGACCTCGGTGCTGATGTTCCCAGGGTCGAGAGCAGCGACCTCGTCCTCGAGGACTCGGCATCGCACGCGTGCATCGACGTATGCGCGATAAGCCGTCGAAGCAGCCGCTTGCGCGTCGGTGACCTTCTTCTGCAACATCTCGTCGTGCGGTGAACGATCGAGTTCGAGGCGAAGGGCTTCAGCAGCAACCAACAGACGGGCTGCCTCCGCATCGAGCTCCTTGGCCCGTCGGTCGGCCTGGGCCGCTTGATCGGAGAGGCGGGCAAGCGTCGCCAACTGGCTCTCGTCGTGTTCGGCGTCGAGGTCGACCTCGTCGGTTGCCAAGACCATGACGGCGAGGGGAAGACTCTCCACCAACATTCCCAAGGGTGTTTCGAACGGACCGATCGCTGCCCCGCGACGAACGCGAAGGGGAGCGAGGGCCAGCGTCGCGCGGCCCAACGCGTCAACCAACGCCGCCGGGGTTGCGTCGACTGGCACCACATCAGCGGTCACCCGAGAAGCCTCGAGCAACTCTTCGACCCGTGCAGATTCTTCGGTGGTACGGCCGCTCGGGACATAAACGACGATCGACGCATCGGCCCAGTCCGGGTGGCGAGTGCACAACCAGCCGAGCAACGTGATGAACTGGCCGACCGTGTCGTCGGACCACCACAGCGCGATCGATCGTTGCGCCGACGGTGTTCTCACGAAACGGTCCCATGCGTCTTCTCTGACGTTGAGCACCGCAACGTTCGTACCGAAACGGACACAGTTCTGAAGCATCAGTCCGTACGTCTGCCGTTCGTCGTCGGACCCTCGCAGGCCCTGGACACCGAACAAGGTGAGATTGGGGCGAATACTGCCAAGCCCATGCGACTGTACGAGTGTTTGCACGCCGACTTCGGCATCGGCTGCGAGAATGGCCCGGGCATACGCTCCAGGAACGGCGTCGGAGACCTCGGCGGACAGGTCGGCTTCGACAGCTTTGGCCTGACGTCGCTGCACCGGGCCGGAACCCTCCAGGATTCGGATCGCGGTGAGAAACCCGGCGCCTCCCTCGAGCCAGGAAGCCATTGTCAACATGCGACTGCGGTTCTTCGGGTCGCGTGGCACGAACGCCAGAGTGCAGGGCCGCCAATCCCGTACCCCGCGTGGCTCGGTGGCCAGCGACTTCAGGTGGAGTCGAGCCTGGGTGTAGTGGTGCGAGCCGGCGCTGTCGACCCATCGATCTGGCACGTCCCGTTGACGTAGGTAGCCATACAAGAGCACGAAGACGAGTGCGGCTACAGCCCCAGCAAGTGGATTGATGGCAACGATCGCGCCAGCACATGCGATCGAGCCGAGCAGGCTCGCTCGATGATCTCCCCACCGAAATCGCGGTCTGAAGCTCGTGCTTCCCGCGCGGAACTCGTAGTACGTGGCGTAGTTGATGATTCCGTAGCTGGCGAGGAAGAACATCGAGATGATGGGTGCGATGGCGTTCAGATCGCCGAGTGCGACCGTGGCGAGGGCAATCAGTACCGAGATTCCGAGCGCGCGACGGGGATTGTTCGCCACACCCGCACCGACCGCGAATGTCTCGAGGTGCGGAAGGACCCGGTCTTCCCCGAGCCGTTGGAGCACGCGAGGACTTCCAAGCGTCGAAGCCAGAGCTGATGAGACGGTGGCAGCCAACACGCCAACCAACATCGTCCACGTCGCCAGCGACAGATCTCCAATGATCGAGTTGGTTCCGGCGACGAGTTCAGACGCTGGTGCTGCCCCGGCGAGCAGCACGATCACGATCAGATAGACGATGGTCGAGAGCCCGACAGCGGCGAATGTGCCACGGGTGATCGACCTGCTGGGTGTGCGGAGATCACCGGACATGGCCACGCCTTGGCTGAAGCCGGTCACCGCTGGGAAGAAGATGGCGAAGGCCTCCCAGAATCCCACCGAATCGTCCTGCGGTGGACCGAAGTTGTCGCCGAACTGTGTGCTGTCGAACTCGCCGACTGCCCCGAGCACGAACGACACGAGGGCGAGCACCAACAACACCATGACGAGGTATTGCAGGCGCGTGGCAAGGTCGGCGCCGATGAAGGCGATCGCTGCTATCAGCAGGACCAAACCTGCAGCCACCAGCTGGATGAGCCGAGTGTTGTCACTGTCGAACGCCGCCACGATTGCCTCGGCGAAGCCGATGGCGTAGAACGCGATCGACACCGAGATCGCGAGGTAGAGCACGACACCAACGGCTCCGCCGAACTCAATGCCAAGCGTGCGCGAGATGATGTAGTACTCGCCGCCACCCCCGACCCGCATGTTGGTGGCGACGACGGCGAGCGAAATGCTGGTGAGCACCGAGACGAGCGTCGCAAGACCGAGAATCAGCAAGGCTTGTCCGAGCCCAACCGAACCCACCACATAGGGGACTCGCAGGAAGAGGACAAGGCCGAGAATCGTCAGGATGCTCGGTGTGAAGACGCCACCGAACGTCCCAAGGCTGCCGTTTGGCTGAGACATCCGCTGATCGTAGGTCAGCGATGGGTGGACGTCGCGGCGCAGTGACGATCGTTCGTCGCATGAGACACAATCGTGGGTATGGCGACGAACGTGTTGCGGTTTCATCTTGATCAGCGTGCTGTTCGGGGGAGCATCCTTGTCGCCGTCGTTGGCCTACTCCTGATACCGGTCATTGTGGACTCTGACGATTTCCCACTTTCGACATATCCGATGTACGCCACGGCGAGGTCGAACGACGTAGCGTTCGCAACCGCGTGGGGCCGTGGGGTCAATGGTGAACGTCTCGAACTCGGTCTCGGCGTCATCGGCTCGAGCGATGACCCGCTGATCGTCGCCGGTGAGCTTCGTGCGTCGATCCGCGCCGGCGCCGCCGAAGATCGGTGTCAGGAGATCGCTCGCCGGGCATCGAGCGAGCCGTCGATCATCTGGATCGAGGTGACGACCGAGCGGCACGACGTGGTCGCGCACGCCCGTGGAGAAGCCAGCCTCATCGAACGGACGGTACATGCGTCGTGTGCGGTCTCGGGGGTCAGTGCATGAGCCTGCCAGGGACCCTGTTTCTCCGGCCGCCCCCGACCGCACCGCCGGAGAGGCTGGCGGCGTTTCGCATCATTCTCGGAGCGTTCGTCGTGTCCTACCTCGTCGTACGAATGCCCGTCTTCCTCGAACTGGGCACGCGCGAGCCCTCGAGATTCGACCCTGCGGGAGCGTTCCAGTGGATCGATCGCCCCTTCAGGGGTACGGCGAATACGGCCCTGCTCGTCATGACATTGGCCACCGGGGTGGCGTTCACACTCGGTTGGAGGTTCCGCGTGACCGGCCCGGTATTCGCCGTCGTATTGCTTCTCCTCACGTCGCATCGTTCGTCGTGGGGACAGCTGCTCCATTTCGAGAATCTGATGGTGCTCCATGTCATCACCATCGCAGGATTTCGTGCGGCCGACGCGTGGTCGCTCGACGTGCGCCGACGCAACAACCGTGTCGTCGCGCCTGCTCCCGATGTCCGATATGGATTTCCGCTGCAGCTCGCATCGGTGGTTGTCGTGGTCACCTACGTGATCGCTGGCGTGGCGAAACTCCGATATGGGGGGCTCGAATGGCTGACCGGCGACTCGCTCCGAAATCACATCGCGTACTCGGCCACGAGAGTGGAGCTACTTGGAGGACGGTCGTCACCGCTTGCAGCTTCCCTTGTGAGTAACGCTCGGATTCTTCGGCCCATCGCAGCGGTAACAGTGTTGATCGAACTGGCTGCGCCACTCGCGCTGATCGGTCGTCGGTTTCGAAATGTTTGGGTGGCGTCGGCATGGTTTATGCACCTCGGCGTGCTTGCCTTCATGTTCATCGGATTTCCCTCGCCCCTGCTTCTCGTCGCGTTCGCTCCGATGTTCGATCTCGAACACGTTGGCGAGCGAGTCGAGGCCTATGTCAGGGGGACGTTCGTTCGCCTGGATCCGTCCTAGAATCTTGGGCGTGGTCGAGTTGAGAGCAGTGCAGCGTCGGTGAACGGGACGATCGGTGACATCATCGAAACGGGCCGTGCGACGCTGGAACCGGATCTGGCGGGACACATCGCAGCGGGCGCCGGCGACGGGAGCACGATCGAGGCCAACACCAGGGCGCTGGATCGGTGCAAACTCGTCTCCTCGGTCGCCTCCGGAGTCGGGACCCCGACGACGGCCACGAGCGTCCTCGGTTTC
>CAJQNJ010000137.1 GCA_905479685.1 uncultured Acidimicrobiales bacterium | reverse complement strand
AGGACTTGGTCTTCTTTCCCTTCTTTCGCCGCACCCCGCGGAGCTGCCCGACGAGATCGTGCTGATGCGATGTGCTGTTCGGATTGAACGGTTCTGGAAGGCGCACCTGTCCGATTGTGCGAGGAGCAGATTCGAGTGCATCGATATCGAGAACATGACCCTCACCCTCTCGGTCGATCACCTTCACGTTCACCTCCCGCCGGCGCCAGCTACTCGAAAGGACCACCACAGCGCCAGCAACATCGATGACATCGCCCGGGCGGAGCTTTGCGAGCTCGGCTGCGATGACCTGTCTCGAGTCCTCGTCGCTCGCCGTCGGATGCTCGTCGAAGGTACCGAGTTCGCCAAGAAGATGGCTGCGACGTTTCTCGAGCTGGAGAATTGCCCGATTTGTCTGGAATTGCCCGAAGGATTGCGCCACGAGTTCCTCGGCCTGAGAGCGGGTGTACCTGCTGACCAGATGACAGGTCATGTTGTACGTGGGGCGAAACGCCGAGCGAAGTTCGAATGCGGTCGAACGGGCCAGATTCACCACCTCATCAAAGGTCGTGAACGGTGTCCACAAGACGATCGCATGCCCGCGGTCATCGATCCCCCGGCGACCTGCGCGTCCAGTGAGCTGCGTGTAGTCGCCTGGAGACAAGAGTTCGTGGTGTTCGCCGGTGAACTTCGACAGTTTCTCGATCACGACGGTACGCGCAGGCATGTTGATCCCGAGGGCAAGCGTTTCGGTCGCAAACACGGCCTTGAGGAGTCCGCTGGCGAACAACTCCTCAACGGTTTCCTTGAAGACCGGGACGATGCCTGCATGATGTGCCGCGATTCCCGCTTGCAACGCTGCCACCCATCCGGCGTATCCAAGCGCACGACGATCGGAGTCGCTCAGATGCCCTGTGCGGCGCTCCACTACCGTCGCTATCTCTGTGGCCATGTCGTCGTCGGTCAGGCGCACGCCAGCGCTGCGAAGCTGGCTCACAGCGTCCTCGCAGCCAGCGCGACTGAAGATGAACGTAATGGCCGGCAGAAGACCTCGACGGTCCAATTCTTCAATGATCTCGTGGCGACGCGGGGTCCTCCACGGCCGTTTCTGGGGCGGACCCTGTCGTCGCTCTCTGGCTTTGCGGCCAGACGGCGCCAGGTCGAACCGACGCCCCTCAGGATTTGGCCGCTTTTTCACCAGGATGGGAATGAAATGCTTGCGCGATGAGCCCTTTTCGGCCACGACGTAGGAGTTCTCGAGTCGGATCGGGCGAGTCTTCTCGGTGACAGCAGCACATTCGCCATGGACATCGCTGATCCAGTCGGCGAGTTCGTCTGCGTTCGAGACCGTCGCCGATAGCGCCACGATGCGGATGTGCTGCGGAAGATGAATGATCACCTCTTCCCAGACCGGTCCCCGGAAGTTGTCCTGCAGGTAGTGCACCTCGTCCATGATGACGAAATCGGTCGATGCGAGACGTTCGGGCTCGGCGTACAACATGTTGCGAAGCACTTCGGTCGTCATGACCACGGCTGGCGCGTCGCCGTGAATCGAGTTGTCGCCGGTCAACAAGCCAACGTTGTCGTTGCCCATCCAACTCCGTAGATCCCGGAACTTCTGATTCGAAAGCGCCTTGATCGGCGTGGTGTACAGCGCACGACGGCCCGAGCGACGAGCTCTTGCGATCGCATGTTCAGCGACGAACGTCTTGCCACTCCCGGTCGGAGCCGCCACCACGACAGACCGTCCCTCGTCCAGGTGGAGTATCGCCTCGGTCTGGAAAGGATCAAGATCGAAGTTCTGCGGAGGACCGAGCAGCTCGGAACTCATGCGACGTTGACGGACTTCCGATTTCGACGTGAGCGGGCCCAGCCCCAAGCGATCGCGGACTCGTAGAAGATGTACATGGGGATCGAGAGGATCATGAGGGTGTACGGGTCTCCCGATGGGGTCAAAATGGCGACCAGGACCACGATGCCGACCACAGCGTACCGTCGGCCACTTCGCAGCTGCTTGACATTCAAGATGCCGACGAGCTGTAACACGATGAGGATGAGGGGAAATTGAAAACCGATCCCGGCAGCAACGAGCATCTTCACGACGAACGACACGTAGGGACCCGGGCTGAGCAATGGTTCGAAACCACCGATGTTCAGTAGGAAATCGAGGGCCCTGGGGATGCTCCAATAGGCGAGCGCGGATCCCAAGAAGAAGAGCGACACGCCCGTGAAGACGAACGGTATGCCATAGCGCTTCTCGTGGGGGTACAGACCCGGAACGATGAATTGCCACAACTGCCACAGCACCACGGGCGTGGCAAGCATCAGCCCGCCATACCCCGAGATCGTCATGACGAGTGAGAACCCCTCGAGTGGCTGCGTCTGCACGAGCGCACAATTCTCTTGTGTGACCAGTCTGTCGGGGTCACTTTCGGGCAATGCGTCGCAGTACGGCTTCACCAGGGCATCGATGATCTGGTCCTTGAAAATGAAACACACCACTGCGCCTACTGCAATGGCGATGACACTCTTGATGATGCGCTGACGCAATTCGGTGAGATGCTCCATGAGCGTCATCTCACCTTCGGCGCGACCCTGCTCTACTTCCTCGGTCATCAACGGTCACCGTACATCGGGGGTTCGTCCCCTTCGTCTGCGATATTCGCCGACGGCTCGTTGCCTTCAGGTGCAGGATTCTCGGCTTCTCCGCGACGATCGGTGGTCTCGGTGACCGGCAACGATGCGACGTCACTGCCTAGGTCTCGCGTCGCCCGTTCGACCGGATCATTGAGAGCGCCTTTCAATTCGCTCTGGAACCCGCTCGAGATTCGGCGAAATTCTCCCAGCATCTTGCCCATTTGTCGCGCTGCCTCAGGCAGTTTGGTTGGTCCGAGCACGATGAGAGCGACCAAAAAGATGATCAGAAACTCACCGCCGCCGATGTTTAACATGGCCCAGACTCTATCTCTACGTCAGCATTGCTAGGTGATGCCAGGGAGCGAACTGGACCCAGTCGCTCACAGTTCGGCGATCGACGCGAGGGCGGCTTCGATCGCGCCCTCATCTTTGAGCAGCCGGTGGAAGTCCAAGATGTCGTCGTGGTCGATCTGACGCCCGGAACGGGTCTCGAACAATTCGGCGGGAAGTGTCCAAGTATCCATGTGCACTCCGCTCGCCACCAGCAGATCGATCGTACGATGTTCCGCTGGCTTGACGACCACCATGGAACAGATCGGGCAGCTGAATCGATATTCACCCCGATCGTCATCGAGGCACACGCGCACCGTGACGTCCTCTGTAGTCAGCTCCACGTCTCCGCAGTCTGAACAACTTGCTCGAATGGTTGCCATGTTTTGGTCACACTCCACGTTGCGCTTACAGTGGATTATTCGGACGTCAAGTGATTTGCCTTGAGGAACGACTGGACTATTTCGTCGTGCGCTGGCTGGGCCGAAGCGACCACCTGCGACGCCCAGTCGGCCTACGAGCCACTGGGTTGTGTGCTCAACGGGCAAACCCGCAACACTTTCCCCATGGGTATGAGGCTTCCCTCGAAACGTGAACGTCCGATCGGTTTCGCGCACCGAGGGGCACGAGCCCATGCACCAGAAAACACCAAAGCCGCATTCGACCTCGCAGTGAAACTTGGGGCTACCGGCATCGAGTCAGACGTATGGCTCACCAACGATGGTGCGCTGATCTTGACCCACGACGGCACCATTGGTCGCCGGAGGCGCAAGATCGGGAGCGTGGACCGTGCACAGCTTCCGGAGACGTTGATCACGTTGCCCGAACTGTTCGAACGAATTCCGTCTGTGGTCGATCTTTCGATCGACATCAAGGACGATGCGGCCATACATCCGCTTCTCGAATGGG
This sequence comes from uncultured Acidimicrobiales bacterium, assembly GCA_905479685.1. GTDB lineage: Bacteria > Actinomycetota > Acidimicrobiia > Acidimicrobiales > SHLQ01 > SHLQ01. Next base: position 7,348 of record CAJQNJ010000137.1, on the reverse strand, counting down.
CGTCGGATCTCGATCCGGTCACTCGTTCGCGGTTGTACCTGTGCCACCACGACTGGGAGCAGCTTGCGCTCTGGAGAGCCCTCGACCCATATGTCCACCTCGTCGATTCAACGTCGATGAAGGCAATCAAAGCAACAGGCGGGCCAGAGCGGCGCGCACACAATCTGGCCGAAGCCGGTATCGACGCAGTCAATCTCCGCCACGATGAGTGGACTGGCGGTATGGCAACACTCTTTCACCGCTTCGACAGGCTCTGCCTCGGCTGGGATGCACAGCACGAACATCTCCTCACAGATCTTCTTCGCATGGGTCTGGACGGCGTGTACAGCGATCACGTCGACGTGATGATGGAGGCCGTCGATCGCCACATCACACAAGGTCCAGCCCAAGAACCCAGAATCTGAGACCAGGCCCAAAATCGGGCCAGAGTCCCGAGGAGCGACAGTCCCGACGCATTACAGCGTGCCGATGTCTCCCAACGGCCAAATGCGAAGAAACGCCCGTCCAACGACGTTTTCGTCGTCCACGGGGCCAAAAAAGCGCGAGTCCGATGAGCGCTGTCTGTTGTCGCCCATCATGAAGTAGCTCGAATCGTCCAGGGTGCATCGACCTGGCGTCCGCGGTTGGTTTGTGCACTTCTCGTCCCAGACGTCGGTTGTGAGCGAGTCAGACGCCGATGGGGCACTGAGTATGGCATTCTGCGGGTCCAGATACGGCTCCTCGAGCAGTTGGGCGTCATCTGGAGTCTCCCCCGCTCCCCAGATCCAGATTCTGCCATCGCTGCGAATCTCGATGGTCTCGCCCGGCAACGCGATCGCTCGCTTGATGAGGTCTTTCGTGTTACCAGGGGTTCCTTCGAGTTTCTCGAACACAACCAGGTCACCACGGCGAACGTCGTGGAGCCTGTAGCTCACCTTGTTGACCAGAATACGGTCGCCTTTGTTGACCGTTGTCTCCATCGACTCAGATGGAATCCAAAACGCCTGAAGAACCAGGGCCTTGATGAGCAGTGCAACGACGAGGGCTGAAACGATCACGGCCAACCACTCGAGCACCGTTCGAATGTCCGATGAACGAGAGCCTTCGGTGGTCGCGTCCGCGTCGACCATGGCGACCTCGAGACCGCCTGTCTGCTCTGGCTCATGAACCACAGCGATCGGCGACGCTGACTCCAAGTCTTGGCCCTGATCAAACGGCGCAAGAGGGACCTGCTGCTCTGCGGCGATCGAATCGATGACCTGGGACGACACAACCGCTGGCAAGCTCGTGCCGTCCAGTGGATCGATCTCGATAGGCGGCGGTCCGGAGGGTTCAGGCGAACGCGTCTCGATAGGCACACCCTCATCGACCACTGGAGCGTCGCGCACACCTGCCGTGTCGAGCGGCGACGACGTCGGCTCTTCGGCCGCCGGCGCTGCCGTAGGGATGGGCGCGGTAGGTGACTGCGCGTCCTCGTCTGCGGCGTGTAACAACGCTCTTGCCACGAGGCCCTTGATCCACTCGGCGTCATCGCCGTTCGACACAGGGGCATCAGGGGAATCAGGCGGCGTCACGGAGAGCAACCGTACCCAACGTTCCGGTCGATGTCCGCCACCCTTCGTCCGATCAGAGCCTGTCGACGTCGGTGATCGGCCAGATACGGAGAAACGCTTGACCAACGATGTTGTCTTCAGGCACGGGCCCGAAGAACCGCGAATCCGAAGAAGCGTTTCGATTGTCGCCCATCATGAAGTAACTCGAATCGTCCAAGGTACATCTGCCCGACTCGCGTGGCTGGTTGACACAACGAACGTCCCATACATCAGATGAATCCGGTGCCGAGACGCTCGGAGCCTGGAGCAATGCGTTCTGGATGTCCAGGTACGGCTCTTCGAGTAGCGCCGCGTCCTCGGCAGATTCACCGCGCGCCCATATCCAGATACGTCCATCAGCTCGTACTTCTATGGTCTCTCCAGGCAACGCAATAGTTCGCTTTATCAACTCATCCGTGGAGCCGGGAGTGCCGTCGAGGCGCTCGAACACCACGAGATCGCCACGTTCGACATCACCGAAGCGATAGCTCAGCTTGTTCACGATGATCCGATCGCCGATGTTGATCGTGGTCGCCATCGAACCGGATGGAATCTCGAATGCTTGGAACACATAAGCCTTGATCAGGAGCGCGGCCGACAACGCCAGGACGATCACAGCAAGCCACTCGACAATCGAGCGGAGGGTAGATTCAGATCGTGAGTTCGCCGGCCCCGGAGTCGCGGCTACGGAATCGACATCTGGTTCGGTATCTGCCCGGTCGGTGTGGGGTTCTTCGACGTAGCTCACGAGGGTGTGTATCTGGCACGAATGCGCGCACTCGTCTGCGATGCATCGCCACGCAAGGTTGCATCAGTTGGTTCAGTGAGCTCAGCGCCGGGTCCGATCCGGATCATCAATCGCTCCAACCAGCGCAGGGACGAGACCGGCAAGGTCACGCGCGCCACGTCGTCGACGACGTCGCTCGAATCGATCGGAAGACCGTCGAGCAGATGCAAGCGTGAACTGGGCATGAGCAGCGTCGCGCGCGGGCCCGATTCGATCGAGAAGGTGTCGATGGATCCTGCAGCGGCGGGCGGGCGAGAGAACGGTTTGTCGGTGCGCGATGTGGACTCGATCCGGTCGACGCGAAAGATCCGTTCTGCTCCCGCCCGTTGGCAATGCCCTCCCACGTACCAATTGCCTTGATCCATGAAGAACTGACGTGGCTCTATTCGACGTTCCGTACGTTCATCGCGTGCAAAGGAGTAGTAGGCGATGTCGATGCACAGCTCACGTTCAGCGGCAGCTCTGAGGTCGGGAAGGACGTTCTCCGAGGTCACGCCGAGTTGGACATCGACCGTGTCGGGATCACTTCCTGTCGCAAGGCGCAACTTGGTGAGGCCTCGTGCAAGGGCTCCCGCCTCATCTTGGGTATCGAAGGCGAGGGCCGTCTCACCGGCTGCGAGTAGCGCGAGAATTTCGGTTCCAGAGAGGCGCATCGGCCTCGAAAACCAATCCGCATAGGAGATCCACACCATGTCGTCATCGATCGTGACTTCGATGAGTGTGTCTGGGGTGTAGGGCGGAACACCCACGTAGAAGACGACATCTTGGAGATCCTGCAGAAGCAGTTCACGCGGATAGTCGAATCGATCGGAGATCTCGTCGACGAGGGCCCCATCTTGAGCAACGATCCATGGGATCGCCGCGATCAGTCGAGCCATCCTGTCGGTGGCGGTGATCTTGCTCATCGGACATCGTCCATCTGACGCAGCCAGTCGAGCATCATGTCCCGCATCGTCTCGGGCTCCAAGATCTCGGCGTTGTCGAGAAATCCCAGTACCCAATGACGAAACGCGTCGGTATTACGAACCTGTACATCAACGACCACAGACCCATCGGCTGCGACATCGATTTCTTCGGGACGTAGATGAACCCGCGCCCAGATCGCCTCTTCTGCATCAATTCGCACCCGAGCGTGAACGGGTTCCTCATCGCCGAGTTCCCACGTACGCGTGACCTCTGGACCCCTCGCCGATCGACGTTCGTAAGCGTTCGCTGGACCCAGAACAATCGGTCCGTCGATGCGATCGACACGGAAGACTCGTTCGGCCTCGCGAGCGCGATCGTACCCCGATATGTACCACTGCCCTTGGGTGAAGCTCAAGCGTGCCGGTTCCAGCTCGCGATCCACATCGCGATAGCGAAATCGAGCCAGGCGACGTTCAGCGATCGCGGTGTGCAACGTCCCGGCATCATCGGTGGAGGCAACCGTTCCCACATGAGGATGCTCACCAGCGATCGACGGGGCTCCTGAACCTCCACCTCCCAGCTTCCAAAATGCGTCTTCGCCGAGCGAGTCGACACGCACAAGCGCGGCCGCGAGGTGCAACGCAGCGAGCTCGTCGGGCTCGAGTCCCGGATCCTGACCCGCATACTCGTCCCGGTCGACGATGTATCCATCGAGCGGCGGTTCCGTCGCTGGCACGGAAGCCACACGAATGGTGACGCCCATGGAGCGAAGATCGTCCTTGTCCCGCTCGAAAGTTCTCCTGAAGGACGCCTGATTGTCGGGATACCCACCGATTCGCTGTCGGAGATCCTCAGCGGACAGGGGCTGCGTCGTGTCGAGGAGCACCGCAAGGAGCTTCAAGAGACGTTCGAGCTTTGACATGTCAGAGGCTTGCGATCAGCTTCTCGACCCGCTCGTCGTGGCTGCGGAAAGGGTCCTTGCACAACACGGTGCGCTGTGCCTGGTCATTCAGCTTGAGGTGTACCCAATCGACAGTGAAATCACGACGCCGCTCCTTTGCCCGACGAATGAATTCGCCACGAAGGCGTGCACGCGTTGTTTGTGGTGGCTGCTCGACTGCGATTGCGATGTCCTGATCGTCGCAGATCCGTTCGACGAGACCGCGGCGTTGCATTCGATAGAAGAGGCTGCGTTGCCGATGGATGTCGTGGTATTGCAGATCGACAAGGGCGACGCGAGGATCTGCCAGGGACAGGTCATGTCGATCACGATATGCCTCGAGAAGTTTGTACTTGACGACCCAATCGACCTCACGATCGAGTTTGAGCGGATCGTCTGCGATCGTCGTGAGACAGTGCTCCCACATCTGCAAGGCTTGCTTTTCAAGCGGATCAAGCTCGTGGAATTCGGCGAAACGCAGCGCACGTTCGAGATACTCGCTCTGAATCTCCAGAGCCGACGCCTCTCGCCCGTTGGCCAGCCGAACCCGACGTCGACACGTCGGGTCGTGACTGATTTCTCGGATCGCTCGGATCGGATTCTCGAGGGTCATGTCTCGCAGGACCACGTTCGGCTCCTCGAGCATTCGCAACATCAACGACGCAGCACCCACTTTCAAGAATGACGTGTACTCGCTCATGTTGGAATCACCGACGATGACGTGCAGCCGTCGGTATCGCTCGGCATCGGCGTGCGGTTCATCACGCGTGTTGATGATCGGCCGCGATCGCGTGGTCGCGCTCGAAACACTCTCCCAGATGTGCTCGGCTCGTTGGCTCACGCAGTACATGGCTCCGCGAGCGGTCTGTAGGACCTTGCCGGCACCGGCATAGATCTGACGACTCACCAAGAACGGGATCAGCACCTCGGAATACGAACCGATGTCATCGCGGCGACTGGTGAGGTAGTTCTCGTGGCACCCGTAGGAGTTCCCGGCCGAGTCCGTGTTGTTCTTGAAGAGATAAATGTCTCCGCGTATGCCCTCTTCGATGAGACGCTGCTCTGCCCCGATCAGCAACTGCTCGAGAATACGTTCGCCTGCCTTGTCGTGAACCACAACGTCGTACACGTTGTCGCACTCTGGCGTGGCGTATTCGGGGTGAGACCCGACGTCGAGGTAGAGGCGGGCACCATTCGCGAGAAAGACGTTGCTGCTGCGCCCCCACGACACCACGCGACGGAACAAATATCGTGCGACCTCGTCCGGTGACAGCCGACGCTGGCCCTCGAGCGTACAGGTGACTCCGTACTCATTCTCCAAACCGAAGATGCGTCGCTTCATTGACCGCCACCGTACTCGCCAAACAACCGAAGAGGCCGATCAGCACAGAAACTGATGTTCGCTGTCTCAGGCGGCGGAACGGGGAGTCACTTGTTCGACGGTCGCTCCACGAGCAAGCGTCAGCATCCGTCGAAACCCCTGCGCAGTCTGTGGTGTCTGTCCGAACCAGAACTGGGCTCGCTCATCGAGTTCCGGATCATCGAGGTCGAGTAGGGATGCGAGGACAGGAATGTCGACTTTGCGAAGTTCGAGTGGAACGCTTGGCGGTAGTTGCCGTTGACGGCGCATCCCAGAACTGAACCCCCGGAGCAGGACGTCGTTGGAGTCGAGACCCATCCTGAATCGAACTCCGAGTGTCCCGATCCGCAGAACGCCTTGTGCGGCGTCGTACCCGATTGGAGCGCGCTCGTCACATTCAGGACTCTTTCGGAGCAACGACTCGAGTGCGACGCCGTAGCAGGTCTCCATCCGCTCTCGGAGTTCACCGTTGATCTCGACCGTTCCATCCTCTGCATCTTGGATGATCGATGCTGCAACGTTCATTGCCTCGGCTGCGCCTTCGACCGAGTACCCGATCAACGAGCGCGCAGCAGAAGCAGCGTGGGCGAGCTCGCTGGATTCGTCGTCTACCGGCGGTTCGAGACCCGTCATGACACCTCCCGTCGGCCAGGAAGTCGCTGGATTGAGGGTTACGCGAGATTTGCGATCTGAACATCGTCGATGCGCTGGAACGTGCGTCGACCAAGCGTTCGATTGAGCATGGCGACCTCGAGCTCGCCGTCTGCGAGGGTGCGGTCGTCCCCTGCCAGGGCGCTTCGAGCAATCTCGAGTGCGTCCGCCGCAGAAAGACCAGGTTTGAATGCGCCACGGACGCGGTCGCTTATGGCCTCGGAATCTCCGCCGAGTACGACGAAGTCGCGTTGATCGTTGACCGTTCCGTCGTACAAGATGTGGAACAGCTGTTCCTCTCCTGGAACATCGGTGATCTCGGCAACAAGGATCTCGACCTCGAGAGGTTTCATCTCGTGCGTGAACGTTTGGCCAAGCATCTGCGCGTAGTTGTTCGCCAGGCTCCTGGCCTCGACATCCTCCCGGCTGTAGGTGAATCCCTTCAGGTCAGCGTGACGAATGCCGGCGATGCGAAGCTGGTCGAACTCGTTGTACTTCCCGACGCCAGCAAACGCGATTCGGTCGTAGATCTCTGAGACCTTGTGAAGCGTCGACGAGGGGTTCTCCGCACAGATGAACACGCCATGTTCGTACGCCATAGCGATGAGGCTCCGTCCTCGGGCGATCCCCTTTCGTGCGTAGTCTGCACGATCCTTCATCATCTGTTCGGGAGCAACGTAGAACGGGGTCGTCATGGTGCCACCTCTCGATGATTCTCAGCGAACCGATCGGCGATGCCCGCAAAGTGCTCTGCAACCAACTCGTCGCTGACTCGTTCGAAACCCGAGGCGCTGATCGTGGCAATGATTGGATAAATCCCGCGCAAGGTGTCGGCACCCCCGGTTGCCGAATCAGCGTCTGCTGCCTGGAACAGAGACTCTGCGAGGAGGCTCACTGCTTCATCGGATGTCATGTCGCGCCGGTATCCGACCTTGATCACGGTCTCGGCATGGAGTGACCCGGAGCCGGTCGCTGCATAGTCGGACTCCTCATACCGGCCGCCCGTGATGTCGTATTCGAATAGCCGACCGGTGTTTCGCGCCAGGTCGAATCCGGCAAAGATCGGTACGACGGCAAGTCCAGACATGGCAGCTGGCAGGTTCGTTCGGAGCATCTGACCGAGTTGATTTGCT
>CAJQNJ010000136.1 GCA_905479685.1 uncultured Acidimicrobiales bacterium | reverse complement strand
GACATCAGTCCAGTCTTTCATCGTGCACGTAACGGTTGAAGACTCCCCCTCTTAGCACCACGCTGCGTGTTCACGTATATTTCTCAGATGTCTCCCCTCTCCCCTCGATTTTCGGCTCGATTCCTTGTTCGAGTGATTGTTCTGTGCCTCGTCTCAACCACGCTGTCGCTCGCAGCCCAAAGTGTGAAACAGCCGGCGTTCGCTCAGGCAACGTTCGACACAGACATCGCAAAGATCAATGCCATCCACGCGATCTACGAGGATTTGATGGACCGGCGAGCAAGCCCAGCCGAGATCGACCGCTTTGCTCCTCGACTCGGGATAGGTCAGATCGAGAACGACGTACGAGGACGTGTGCTGGCATCGAAGAACTTCTTCGTCCAAGTCGCAGGAAAGACGCGAGCCGGCTACGTGAATGCGTTGTACAGAAAAGTCGAAGGACGACCGCCGACCTCAGGGGAACTCGAACGGGGCAAACGGCAACTCTTTCGGAGCAAGAAGTCACTCGTGGCTCGCAGACTCGATCTTGCCGAGCAACTACTTACAAAAGTCGCCTACGACCCAGATGGGTTCGGGGTCACAGAGCTCGTGCTTCACACCAACAGCGCGGGATTGATCACTCGTTTCGCGTTCGAAGTGGATCGACCGATCAGTGCCGACGATGTCACCCTCACCGTGAGCATCAAAGGCCAACAACAGCGAGGCACCGTGCGGATCCGAGCGTACGAACGCACCGTCTCTCTGATCCCAGACCAGCCCGTTGCTCGCGACGGCAAGATCGTTGGGCTCGTGTTCCTCAACGACGGCGGGGCGATACGAATCGCTGATCTCTCGACACCGGCCCGACGTCTTCCCCCGCGGGTTGTGCCGAAACGGTCACCATGGCCGTCGACGGTCTTCGCCGACCAACGAATCGTCGCTTACTACGGCAACCACATCTCACCGTTGATGGGAGTACTGGGCGAAACCGGACCTGAGGCTGCCGTAGGGCGCGTCAAGGCGGCTGCAAAACGTTTCGACGAGCCCGGCCGCAAGGGAACCGGAGCGTTCGAGATGATCGTGACCGTCGCCCAGGCGAACCCCGGCGGTGACGGCAACTACAGCCACCCTTCGAGACTCGAAGATGTCGCGAAGTGGATCGATGTGGCCGAGCGCGAAGGTCTCTACGTCATTCTTGACATCCAACCGGGCCGAAGCGACTTCTTCACCGAATCGCTCCGCTACCGAGAGCTGCTGCTTCGTCCGAACGTGGGGCTCGCGCTCGATCCTGAGTGGCGCATGGGTCCCACTGAGCGGCCGGGCCAGACCGTCGGCTCGGTGACGGCGGCAGAGGTGAACCGGGTGTCGAGGTGGCTGTCTGAACTTGTCATCGAGAACGACCTTCCCGAGAAGATGTTCATCGTTCACCAATTTCAGTCGCGCATGATCAAGAATCGAGAACAGGTACTCGATCGCCCCGGACTTGCAACGATCATTCACGCCGACGGCTTCGGTGGGCGATCGGTCAAGATGCAGACGTACTCGATCATCCACGTATCGCCGCCGTTCTACAACGGCTTCAAGCTCTTCATCGATGAAGACACGCGGATGTTCCAACCACAGGAGGTCCTGGCCTTCGATCCTCTTCCGGTGCCCGATTTGATCACGTATCAGTAGCTTCGCTCATCCAAACCCAACGCCACCAAAAGGGCGCTTCATTCTCGCCGTGGGAAACTGCAAGGGCGCCGCCGAGATCGACGACCGTGACCTGATCTTTCCTGGCCAGGCGCTGCGCATCCCGCAGAACGGATTTTCACGTAGTTTGGCAAGGGTCCCACCACTGGCGGGCCCTTGCTCGTCTTCGCAGCCGTTCACTGGAGTCCCCCTCACATGCGCGACATTGACCTCGTCATCCAGCAAACGGTACGTGCGCTTCTTCAGCTTCGAGGCGAAACTGCAGAGCAGTCGCTCGCAACGCAGTTGGTTCGCCGATTCGAGGCCCTCGACGATGAGGGCATCGGAACGTTCTTCAACTTCCTTCTCACCGAACTCGGTCCGAACACCTCGTTGGTCGATGAAGCGATCGAGGCGTATCGGCGGAATCGGGGCCAAGTCGAACTTGCCGACCTCGCCGACGCAGCTGAATCAAAACGCCTCCGACTCTTTCGAACCATCAACACTGCGCCCGGTGGTATCTCCTGCCTCTTGAAACTTCGCACCGAGCTACTTGCGCGGCGAACGGGCTCACCGGAGTTCCGTCCCATCGAACGAGACCTTGGCCATCTTCTCAAATCATGGTTCAACCGGGGATTCCTAGAACTTCGACTGCTCGATTGGACAACCCCAGCGCACATCCTCGAGAAACTGATCGAATACGAGGCCGTGCACGAAATCACGGGCTGGCCGGACCTGCAGCGCCGTCTGGCGCCCGACCGACGAACCTTTGGCTTCTTTCATCCGCTTCTTCCGAACGAGCCGATCATCTTCATCGAGGTCGCGCTCACCCGCGGCATGGCGAGTTCGATCCAGTCGCTCCTCAACACCGAACCCCAGCCGATCGACGAGAACACCGATACGGCAATCTTCTACTCGATCACGAACTGTCAGCGCGGGCTCTCCGGCGTGTCGTTCGGCAGTTTCCTCATCAAACAAGTCAGCGCCGTGCTCTCATCTGAACTTCCCCAACTCGAATCATTCGCGACCCTCTCCCCGATTCCTGGATTCGCCGCCTGGTTGGAAGAACAGCAGCCGATCGACACCAACGATCGAGGAGCAGTCGAGCGCGCCTGTGCGAACTACCTGCTCTATGCCCGGCGCGGTGACTTACCCCTCGACCCGGTAGCACGATTTCATCTCCGAAACGGCGCTCGTGTGGAGCGATTGAACTGGCACGGTGACACCTCTGAGAAGGGGCAGAGTGAATCTCACACGATGCTCGTCAACTATCGGTACTCGGGACAGGACCTCGAATCGAACCATGATGCCCTCGTTCTCGATGGCGTCGTGATGGCCTCAGCCGCTGTCATCGAATCGGCCGGAACACACACAACCCCTGCGGTTGCAGTGGAATCGCCAGACGATGTAGCGCATTGAGATGTTGCCCATTGCGCATCAGGCGGGCACGCTGATGACCAGCGCAATCGAACTGCAGAGGCCACGGCCGGTGAATCAATGACCACAACAGATCGACCACAGCGTGTGCCGACGACGTCTGTCGAACACATCGCCCAGGCGATCGTGCCGACTGCACATGGAGACTTCACCGCGCACGCGTATCGGTCGCTCGCGGACAACGAGGAACATCTCGCATACACGATGGGCCCGGTCACGACGGCGCCCGCACCTCTTGTACGACTGCACTCGGAGTGTCTCACGGGTGATGTTCTTGCGTCCGATCGGTGCGATTGCGGGCGGCAATTGCACAACGCTCTTTGCTTGATCGCACAAGAGCAGTGCGGGGTGCTGGTCTACCTCCGCGGCCATGAAGGTCGCGGAATCGGGCTCGGCAGCAAGATTCGTGCATACGCCCTCCAAGACTCCGACGGCCTCGACACGGTCGACGCCAACACGATCCAGGGACTACCAGTAGATTCCCGTGACTATGTCGTGGGTGTCGCCATTCTCGCCGACCTCGGATTGTCGACGGTTCGCGTTCTCACCAACAACCCAGAGAAGGTAGAGGCGCTCACCGCGGGTGGCTTCGTCGTCGCAGAACAGATCTCGCTTCATGTGGATCCGACGCCCGCGAACAGCAAATACCTGTCAACCAAACGAGACCGGATGGGCCACAGGCTGCTCTGAACGTTTGTGTCAGTCAGACATGCGGCACAACGCGTTCAAATTTCCGTGAAAATATCCCTTTTGGTCAGTGAAACATCAAAAAACGCCTCTTAGAGTGAGTGGACCTGGCTTGGAGAACCGCCGTCTCTGACTCAGGAAGTCCCCGGTCGTGTTCCGCCATACGGCCGGGGGCGCTCTTTTTTGGCACAGTTGATCTGGATGCCTGGGAAACGGTTGACGAAGGTTGGAGACGTTCAACCTGAGAGCATCGTGGCCAACGCCCAGACGGCCATGACCAGGCCGATCACCATGAAGAGGATCGTTCGAACGAGCGGAGGCCGCTCGAGATCGTTCTCATCGAGGTCCTGGGGGGGCTTGATCAACGCCAGGCCGGGCCCGAAGAACAGCGCAGCCCCGAATGCCATCGCCAGAAGTGGAAGAAAGTTGTCGCCGAGAAGCTCCACCTGAGCAAACATCAGAATTCCCTCTCAAGATGTTCGAGATCGTGCCCGATGCTACTTGTGTCTGGTGATTCGCCCTCGCTGGACGCGCAGTGGGATTCAGGGTGGGAGTCACGACTCCCTCCACGCATCATGCCAGAACTTCGGTACTGGTTGATCGTGGCTTCCACCCTCCCACGCTTCGCTTACATCGAGCTGGGGTTTCGGGCCATGTTGGCGAACCGGGTGTATTGCGGCAGAAAGGCCAATCGAATGGTGTCCGTGGGTCCGTTGCGGTGTTTGGCAACGATGACCTCAGCGATTCCCGCATCGGGACTTTCAGAGTTGTAGACCTCGTCGCGATACAAGAACATGACAACGTCGGCGTCTTGCTCGATCGCCCCTGACTCTCGCAGATCCGACAACATCGGTCGCTTGTCCTGACGAGACTCGAGCGTTCGTGAGAGCTGAGAAAGGCCAACGACCGGGACCTCGAGCTCACGCGCAAGGATCTTCAGATTTCGCGAGATCTCCGAGATCTCGACCTGGCGCGACTCTGCATTCGATCGACCGGTCATCAGCTGGATGTAGTCGACCACGATCAGTCCAAGATCACCGACCTGCGATTTGAGTCGTCGCGCGCGACCTCGGATGTCCATGACGGTCAGCCCTGGGTTGTCATCGATCCATATCGGTGCTTCTGAAAGACGCCCGACACCCGAGCTGATCTTCGTCCAATCGCTCTCGTCGAGCTTGCCGTCACGCATCTTCATTGCATCGACGCGCGACTCCGAACACAACATCCGCTGCGAAAGCTCGAGCTGTCCCATTTCGAGTGAGAAGACCAAGGTTGGTTTGTTGGCCTCGATCGCCGCATGGGCAGCGAGATTCAACGCAAAACTCGTCTTGCCCATCGCAGGACGAGCGCCCACCACGATCAATGCGTTTGGTTGCAGCCCAGACAACAAATCGTCGAGATCGACGAAACCTGTTGGTGTACCCGTTATCCCCTCACCGCGTTCGTACAACATCTCGAGGCGATCGAGGCTCTGCTCGATCAACGATCGCATATCGGCCATCGTGTCGCTGGCACGACCCTGGGCGACCTCGAACACCAGGTGTTCAGCCTGATCGACTGCCTTGACGACGTCTTCTGGTCGGTCATAGGCGATCTCCGCGATCTCGTTGCCCACACTGATCAGGCGACGAAGCAGCGCGTTTTCTCGAACGATCTCCGCGTACTTGCGCGCACCAGTGATCGCTGGTGCCTGAGCTTGGAGATCCATGAGGGCCGAGCTGCCCCCCATCCCTTCGAGAAGGCCACTTCGATCGAGTAGATCGGACACCGTGACCACATCTGCCTCATCACCAGCGCCATACAGCGACGTGATGGCCTCGAAGATGTGCTGATGAGCGGGCCGATAGAAGTGCGCAGGCTCGACAACTTCGAGCGCGCTCGCAATGGCATCGCGCGACAACAGCAGAACTCCAAGCAGCGACTGTTCGACCTGGATGTTGTGCGGAGGGGTGCGCCCCGTCGTGGCCTCGATCTTTCGGGCCGGTCGGTCGTCGTACCCGTCGTAGGGAGGAGCGTCGTCGTACGCGTCAGACATCGGTCGATGACCGGTCGGGGAACCTCTGGAAACGCGTCAGTGTGGCGAGCTGCACCTTCTCATCGTGACGATGGGGTGTGACACGGGGGGAACCGGTCGAACATTCGATGACGCCGGGGGGTTTTGTGAGGGTCTCTGACACACCGACAAGCGTGCCAGTCTTTGGCTGTGCGCAACCAGTGGGTAACTGGGGGAAATCGCGCGGAATCGCGGCGGTTCTGCTGTGGATGAGATGTGGACAAGTGCAAGGTTGTCCCCAGCCCGTCGGCGGTACCGGACCTCGACTGCACGCGTGCCCATCCAACGAGGCGGATTCACCCTCAATCTCGAGGACGACCTTCGAGCAAAACGAATGAGAGGCCGCACCCCCAAAGCAGTGCGGCCTCTCATCGAATCGAATCAGCTCTCGTCGGCGACGATCTCCACCGTTACCGGAAACTGCACCTGAGAATGGATGCTGGTCATCACCATGTGTTGACCGAGCTCCTTCAGTGAAGTTTCAAGCTTGAAGGCCTTGCGATCGATCACGTGCCCGGTTTGCTCCTCGACCGCCGCCGAGATGTCGGACGCAGTCACAGAACCGAACAACGTACCGCCCTCGGCTGTCTTGGCGGCAATGGTCACGATCTGAGGCACCAGTGAAGCGGCAACCTTGTCCGCTTCGGCGCGGCTCGCTTCATTCTTGGCTGCGCTCGACTTGCGCATTGCTTCGGCTTCGAGCTCAGCGCCCCTGGTGGCCTTGTAGCCGAGGCCCTTTGGAAGCAGGTAGTTGCGGAAGTACCCATCGGCAACGGTAACAACGTCGCCACGGCTGCCGAGGCCACTGACATCAGACTTGAGAATCACATCCATCAGACTTCCTCGGTTTCCATGATCTCAGCGACATCGGTGGCGTCGTCATCAGCGACCACGGTCGCATCAGGCAACTCGAGCTCGGAGGAGTCTTCGCGAGAAGCGTCGTCACGTGGACCACGATCTCGACCACGATCTCGGTTGTTGCGCTGCGTGGTGACGCGAGTCGTGTACGGCAGTAGCGCCATCTCCCGCGCATTCTTGATCGCGCGAGCGACCTCGGCTTGCTGTTGGGTGTCATTTCCGGTCACCCGACGAGCTCGAACCTTGGCTCGATCAGAGACAAAGCGCTTGAGCAGGTTGACATCCTTGTAGTCGATGTAATCGACCTTGTCGGTTGTGAGGACGGAGACCTTCTTCTTGGTACGGCGTCCGTTGTCGCTCTTCTTCGAGCGTGGCGGTGGTTTCTTGGCCATGAGTTATGTGTGATCCTTGTTGAGGTGATGCCCTAGAAGGGCTCTTCGTTCATGTCGTACTGCGGAGCGGGGGCTGCGGCGGGAGTGTTGGAGGCGTTGTGGCTCTGGCCATCGCCTCCTTGTCCCTGCCCGGCGCCATCGCCGCGATATTCGTTACGGGTAAGTTCCACCGTGGCCCACTTGAGGCTGGGTGCAACATCGTCGGCGACGATCTCGACCTTGCTTCGACGTTCGCCGTCTTGGTTCTCCCAAGAACGTTGATCAAGTCGCCCGTGTACGACGACACGAGAGCCTTTCGTGAGCGAATCGCTCACGTTCTCAGCGAGTTGTCGCCAGCAGGTGACATCGAAAAAGGAAACTTTGTCCTCAGCTCCGTCGCGACCTTTCATATTCCAGGCCACACCGAAGTTCGCCACTGCAGCACCGCCGGGAGTGAACCGGAGCTCTGGGTCGCGAGTGAGATTTCCAACAATTGTGATGGTGTTGTCGTACGCCATTGTAGTTCGCCTTTCCGGCTCTAGGCCGAAGCTGGGGTGCCCAGGAGTCCACGTCGTGTGGCTTCACCTTCGGGCAACCGGATGACTTTGTGGCGGACGACATCGTCCGCGAGACGAAGAGCGCGATCCTGGACCGAAAGGTCCTTACGCTCGGGAAGCAAGATCTCGAGCACGACATACGTACCCTCGGACTTGTGGTTGATCGTGTAGGCGAAGCGTCGCTTCCCCCAGTTGTCAACCTTTGCGACCGAACCACCGTCGGCTTCGACGGTTTCGGAGATCAGTGTCTTCAAGTGACCCTGAATCGTTGCATCGGCAACGTCAGTATCAAAGATGACCATCAATTCATAAGCTCGCATGACGAGCATCACCTCCCTATGGACCCGACCTGGTCGGGGCCCCGGATCTCGGAGCAGGGCATCTGTTGTCAAACAAATCTGGCACCGACACACCAATGGTGAATCGGGCCAGCAGACAAGCCTACAAACGCCAAGACGCGAAACCGAAGCGAAGCGTCGAATTCACGAAACCCACCATACGTACGTGGTGTGACAACTGAAGCGAAGCGGGAAACAGAGAAGCTAGGTTGCATCACGTGTCTCATTCGATTCGGGCGACGGTCATGCAAACCCCATCGACGACAGAACTCGAGATACTCGACGATGTCGTGGTCACCGTCGATGAGGGTCTGATCACCCACATCGGTCCAGCAAGGCAGCACATCGGCGATGTCGACCTGCACCTCGGTCACGACACGGTGTTGGTTCCTGGTTTCATCGACCTCCACATCCATGCGCCCCAATGGCCCCAGCTGGGAACCGGATACGACCTGCCGCTCGACAGGTGGCTCTTCGAGTACACCTTTCCTCTCGAAGCTCGTTACGACGACACGGCATTTGCACAATCCGTATGGGATTCGATGGTCCCAGCTCTTCTCTCACACGGCACGACGACCGCCGTCTACTACGGGAGCACACATGTCGAGGCCACGACGGCGTTGGCTCGTACGTGCATCCAACATGGTCAACGGGCCTGGGTTGGCCGTGTGGCAATGGATCACCCGGAGGGGACACCGGAGTTCTATCGCGATGCATCGGCAGAAGATGGCCTTGCGGCGAGCCGGACGTCGATCGAGCAGATCGAGGCCCTGGCCGACCCGCGTGGGCTCGTCCGGCCGATCATCACGCCGCGATTCATCCCGGCCTGTAGCGATGAACTGCTGACCGGTCTGGGCTCGTTGGCGGCATCAACGGGCCACCTCGTCCAAACACATTGCTCGGAAAACGACTGGGAACACAATCACGTCCTCGAGCGCCATGTCGTATCGGACACGACATCGCTCGACAACTTCGGTCTGCTCCGCGAGGGAACCGTTCTTGCACACGGATGTCTCCTCAGCGATGACGACTTCGCGACGATCAGGAACAGGCGGGCGGGCATTGCCCATTGCCCTCTTTCGAACGTGTACTTCGGGGACGCAGTATTTCCGACGCGCCGGGCATTGGCACAGAGCGTACGAGTGGGGTTGGGCACCGATATTGCCGGCGGGCCGAGCGCGTCGTTGCTCGCGCAAGCCGCCCACGCGGTCAATGCATCTCGTCAGCTCGAACATGGCGTCGATCAGACGATTTCGGGCGACGAACGCGGGGTCGACGACAGCCGAATCGACGCGACGACGGCGTTTCACCTGGCGACCCTCGGCGGTGCCGACGTGCTTGGGGAACCGTTGGGTTTGCTCGAGGTGGGACGTCGGTTCGACGCTGTTGCTGTCGACATGCGCGCAGTCGATCACTGGCCTGCGGGCGATACTCCGACCCGTCGATTCGAGAAACTCGTTCGCACTGCGAGTAGTGCTGACATCAGCGCTGTGTGGGTGGACGGAACCATCGTGCACGCCGTGTAGAACATCGCGATGCGGATTCTTTGCGCACTGTTGATCATGATCTGTGTGGGAGCGGCCGCCTGCGGAGCATCCGGGGACTCGTCTACGAACACGACATCAACGCTCGACGTAGTTGATTCGGTCGTCGTGGCGTATTGCGAGGCCGCGCTCGAGACCGAGACTCGGGTCGAGGACGATGTTCTCAACATGTTCAGCGACCCCGACGTTGCACGGGCTCTCGCGACGCTCGACAACTGTCCGTTGGCCCTCGATGGCGGCTTCGAACCAGACGAGAACCCCCTCGGTCTCACCGAAGCGGACGTGCTCGTCCTTCTCGCTGACCCAGACGGACGCGAAGGTATCGCCGAGGGCATCGTGTCCTCGACCGGTATCACTCTGGACGAGGCTCGCTGCTTTCTCGACACCGCCGATCCCACGATCGTCGCAGCACTCTTCTCGATCGGTGTCGGCGATCAAACCCAGGTCGATCCCGAGGTTGCCAGTTCGATCTTCGAAGCGTTCGCCACCTGTGGGCTGCCGAGCGACACATTTGGCTGACCGGCAAAAGGGAGGAGCGTCAACAGTTCGATGATGAAATGACACCGGGCCCACTGGAGATCGCGCGGCAGTGCTGCAGACCTCACTCGATCTCGTGAGCAGACGCGTAGCCTTTCATGATGTCAACGCTCGTGTGTTTCCATGCCCACCCCGATGATGAGGCCATCTCGACCGGGGGCCTGATGGCTCTCGCAGCCAAGCAGGGTCATCGTGTGGTTCTCGTTTGCGCAACCCGCGGTGAGCAAGGCGAACCTCAAGAGGGAGTCCTCCTTCAAGGAGAGGAACTCTGGGAGCGTCGCGTCGTCGAACTCGCCGAGGCGGCAAGACTGCTGGGCGCCGATGAACCACGTCTCCTCGGATACGAGGACTCAGGAATGATGGGCGAGCCCACGAACGACAATCCGAACTGCTTCTGGCAAGCCGAACACGACGAGGCCACCCAGCGCATGGCGGCGATTCTCCGCGAGGTCGAAGCAGATGTTTTGACGATCTATGACGAGAACGGAGGGTATGGGCACCCGGACCACATTCGCGTCCACACGGTCGGCAAGGCCGCTGCCGAACTCATCGGCCTCGAGCATGTGTATGAGGCGACCATGAACCGCGATCACATCGAAGAACTCATGGCAGCAGCGGTCGAAGCTGGCGAAGATGTAGGCGAAGATATCGATCCGAATTCGTTCGGTACCGCGAGCGCTGACATCACCTTTGGCATCGACGTTTCTTCAGCCGTCGACCTCAAGAAGGCCGCGATCGTCGCGCACAGGAGCCAGGTCGGACCGGACAGCTTCTTCTTGGCGATGCCCGACGAAGCGTTCGCACAGGCGTTTGGACTCGAGTGGTTCAATGTCCCGGGCTCCACAAGCACCGGTGGACCGAAGATGGTCTCCCTACTCCCCGGCCTCGACTAACACTGCGCCTCAGGGTGTGGTGGTCGGTGCTGCCGTCGTCGTCGTCGACACTGCCGTCGATGTCGAGGTCGTCGGTGCTGCCGTCGTCGTCGGTGCTGTTTGGCCGAAGATCGTGGTCGTCGACGCACTGCTCGACAGTGTGGAGTTCGTTGGCGAAACCGTGGTCGTTGTTGTTGCTTGGGTCGTGGGAGGCACGGTGGGGATCGACGAGGAGAGGGGTTGGTTAGGTGTCGTCACGGCTCCGGACCGATCGGTGATCTCGAAGCCCTCGCTTCCGCGACGAGCGAATATGACGTTGTCGTCGAGGGAATCGTCACGTGCACGCTGTTCGGGAATGACCGATTCGGCTTCGACATCGACGTCGTCGACGATCTCTTGCGCCTGTATTGCGACGTCGCCGAACAATTCAACGACATCGACGATCTCAGTGCCATTTGCAGCCGCTACAACGACGATCCCGCCGATCGCAATCTTGAACAGTCCTGACAACCCGTGCATGATGACCTCGCGGAGAGAATGATTCGTCTGACCCAGCAGAACGACGTGTTCACAGGAATTCTTGACCTACTTCGTATTTCAGTTTGGAGACGAAAGAGGTCTCAGGACCGATAGACACCCGAGATGAACGACTTCGACATTGAGTTCTTCTTCGACCCCGTCTGTCCATTCGCGTGGATTACATCCCGCTGGATCGTCAAGGTGCAAGCACAAACGGACTACAAGGTCGATTGGCGATTCATCTCGCTCCGTGTCTTGAACAAACACAAGAACTACGAGACCGACTTTCCCGCCGATTACGAACACGGTCATACCGCAGGCCTTCGCATGCTCCGGACGGCAGCAGCGGTTCGAGCCGAGCTCGGGCGTGAGCCGATTGGGGCCTTGTACTCCGAATTTTCCGGGAGCATATTCGATGCCGAACCCAACGAGGCCTACCGCCTCGAACTAGGTAGCCGCGAAAAGATTGCATCGGCGCTCGAAGGTGCGGGCCTTCCAGAGAAGTATGCGTCAGCTGCAGATGACACACGTTGGGACGCGATCATCGAGGACGAAACAGAACTGGCGATTGGTAGAACCGGACGAGATGTGGGAACACCGATCATCACGTTCCGTCCGCCCGATGGTCTCTCATTCTTCGGGCCTGTCATCAGCCGCGTGCCCGACGATGCCGACGCTGTGCCGCTCTGGAACTCCGTCACTACCCTCGCCGCCTATCCCGGATTCGCAGAGATGAAGCGCTCGCTACGCGAGACCCCACAACTCAAGGTCTTTGGCGAGCTCAGCGACAACCCCGACTTCGAAGACTGGCAAGGCGGCGCCCGGGCCGCGCGCCTGCCGGAGAACAACTGAGCACCGGCATCTGCAGGGGGTAGAGGCAGGGGTAGAGGTCAGACCAACCGTTGCTAGCGTGGCGGTCGAAACCTCAACAGGAGAATGACGATGGCCGGAAGCGCAGTACCCGAAGAAACCCCCAAGTTCGGGTGGAAGGCAACGGCGGCTGCCCTTGTGTTCGCGCTCGCTGTACTCGGTGGATTCGGAGTCGCAACGGCCATCGCTGTCGACGGCGACACCGACGATGACCACGGCGAAGAACACAGCGAGGAAGCCGAAGACCACGACGAGGGTGAAGAACACAGCGACGAAGGATGATCCCCACAACGGCGTGCGCTCTCCGAGCGCGACGCTGAGCCTGGGTGACCGCACAACCGATCATCTCCTATCGCCCGACGGGTGAAGCCCTCCATGGGCTCGGACGCGCCGAGTTCATCACGCTCATGTCGAGCATCACCGCGACCATCGCCATCAGCATCGACACGGTCCTTCCAGCGTTCGATGAGATAGAAGACGAATTCGGGCTGGCGCAAGGCGACACCCCCGTGTCGTTGGCGATCACCGTGTTCCTCGTGGCCATGGGCGCCGGCATGCTCATCTGGGGTCCGCTCGCGGACCGATTCGGCCGCAAGAAGATGATGTACACGTCGCTAGCACTGTTCATCAGCGGAGCCCTGATCTCCACACTTGCCAGCTCGTTTGGCCTGTTCCTCGTTGGCCGCGTCGTCTGGGGAGCTGCCGCAGCAGGTCCGCGAACGATCAGCCTGGCGATCACACGCGATGCCTACGAAGGCGACGTGATGGCACGGATCATGTCGTTGACCTCGGCTGTCTTTCTCATCGTGCCCGTCCTTGCACCTTCACTGGGCGAAGTTCTACTCCAGTTGGGTTCGTGGCGGCTCACGACCGCAGCCGCGGTCGTTCTGGGAGGTGCGTCGGCGGTGTGGTTCGGACGCATCAACGAAACGCTGGCCTCCGATGACGTGCTACCACTCGAGTTCGGGCGGGTCGGCCGTGCGGCCAAGGCGGTGCTCGGCAACCGGACGACGATGTTCTTCACCGTTGCGTCGACCGCGGCCTATGGGGCGTTCTTTCCGTGGCTTGGAAGTTCGACGCAGATGATCGGCGACATCTACGGGCGCCCCGAGCAGTTCGCTCTGTTGTTTGGTGCCAACGCCGTCCTGATGGCTATCACGATCTTGGTCGTCGAGCGTCTGGTGCGACGATTCTCGACGTTTCCCGTGCTGTTCGCACAAACACTTCTGATCGTCATGGTCGCCATCATCTACGTGGTCGTGTCGAATGCAGAGTCCGGCATCCCCAGCTTCTGGGTGTGGTTTGCGCTTGCGAGCACCTTGACAGCGTTCAATTCGGGGTCGACGCCACTCATGCAGACCCTTTCCATGGAGCCCATGGGCAGGATGGCCGGAACAGCCTCGTCGGTTACAGGAGCGGTCATCTTCATCGGTGGAGCGCTGCTCGGGTCGCTGATCGATTCTGTGATCGTCGACACGGTGACCCCCTTCGGCGTCGGCTTTCTCATCTACGGTTCGATAAGCGCGATTGCGACGTGGCTCGGCTACGCGGAAATGCGCCGGATGAGGTAGAGCAGATGATGACCGATTCGGACGTGCACGTGGTGCTCGGGCGGCATTGTCCGACGACATGATGGAACCTGGGCCGCTACCAAAATCCCCCGTAGGTTCGCAAGCTTCAACTGCCAGAAAGGCGCAGAAATGACGACTGCCATGAAGATCGCAACATGGAACGACGTTCCCGAACGCGAACCCGTTGGTGTGCTTGTCGGAAACGTCGACCTCGTGATCGTTCGTTGGGAGAACAACCACTCGGTTCTCTATGGCCGATGCCTCCACCGAGGCGCAAAGATGAGTGACGGAACCGTCGTTGGTGAGAACATCGTGTGTGGCCTCCACGGCTGGGATTACCAGTTCCGCACCGGGGTTTCGGCATACGACAACCGCGAGGTCCTTCACCATTTCGCATCATGGCTCGAAGGTGGCGACCTGATGATCGATGAGCAGGAAGTGCTGGCCTGGGAGAAGCAACATCCGCAGCCCTACAACCGGACCGCGTACCAGGGCGAATACCAGGATCACCACGGGACACCAGACGAGCCACACGTCGCACTCATCCGAACGCTCGCCACCGAGGGATTGTCCAAACTTGGTCATCATGGTCCGGTTGGCGCGATGGGCGTCTCGCGCGAGCTCCTCCCCAAATGGGACGACGTCCAGTTCGTCACCGCTCAACTCGCCACGAAACCGCTCCTCGACGACGCGCCGATCGACACCTCGGTCACGATCGGTCCAAACGCCGAGAAACCACTACACCTCGAGATTCCACTCTTCGTGTCTGATATGAGTTTCGGCGCTCTGTCCGAAGAGGCCAAGGTGTCGCTCGCCAAGGGTGCCGAACTCGCCGGTACCGGGATCTGCTCTGGCGAGGGGGGCATGCTTCCCGAGGAGCAAGAGTCGAACTCCCGCTACTTCTACGAGCTGGCTTCCGGGCGATTCGGCTGGCAGCTCGAAAAAGTGCAAAAAGTGCAGGCGTTCCATTTCAAGTTCGGGCAAGGTGCAAAGACCGGTACGGGTGGACATCTTCCAGGCAAGAAGGTGATCGGCCGGATCGCCGAGGTTCGTGAACTCGAGGAAGGTCAGGACGCCATCTCGCCCGCAACCTTTCCCGATCTGTTCTCGCCCGCGGACTACTCCGATGTGGCGGCTCAGGTTCGTGAAACGTCCGGTGGCATTCCGATCGGGGCGAAGCTGTCCGCACAACACATCGAGGACGACATCGATGCCGCGCTGGAGATCGGTGTTGACTACATCATCCTCGACGGTCGAGGTGGTGGAACAGGTGCAGCGCCACTCATCTTCCGTGACAACATCTCGGTTCCGACCATCCCAGCCCTCGCTCGCGCACGTCGCCATCTGGATGCTTCCAACGCCACCGGTGTGACGCTCGTGATCACAGGTGGCCTGCGAACACACTCCGATTTCGCGAAGGCCCTCGCGCTCGGTGCAGACGCGATTGCGTTGTCAAATGCGGCCATGCAGGCCATTGGCTGCATCGGCATGCGCGCATGTCATACCGACAACTGCCCTGTGGGTATCGCGACACAGAAGAAGGATCTGCGTGCCCGGCTGATCATTGACGACGCAGCAGTCCGACTGCAGCGATTCTTCGAGGCCTCTGTCGAGCTCATGGGTGTCGTTGCCCGTGCATGTGGTCACGAGTCGCTCAGCGACTTCACGATCGACGATCTGACAACCTTTGATCGCGACATGTCGCACCTGGCTGGAATCCCGTACGGCGGCGTATCGGCCTAGCCGTGCTCGACCTGGCTCCGACGAAGCTACGCGATGCTTCCGCTGGGCAGGCGCTCGAGGACACCCGGACGATCATGGACTTCGCGGAGGCGGCGCAGGCGGGAGTGGAATTGATCGCGATCGATCGTGCACAAGCGCAGGTGTCGGCGACCGCCATCTGAACCGAAGGCGGTGCGGCCGTGCAACACGCGCTGGTTGTCGTACACGATCGCCTGACCCGGCTCGAGTCGGAACTGCACCGCTCGTCCGGGGTCATTCACTGCCTTGGTGAACGTGATGAGCGCCCGGTAGTAAGCGCCAACCTGGCTTGGATCGATATCGAGCGGCGCCATCGAACGTTCGTGGAAACGAATCCCAACGATCTCATGATCACGATCGAGTGAAATGATCGGCGCGTGCGCAAGCAAATGCACGTCCTCCCCCTGCTCGACCGTTTCGATCCGATGCCGTACGAATGGGATACGAGTTTCTGTCAGCAAATCGAATGCGTCGGGATCGTCGTCCCTGATGTCAACCGCGATCCCGAACCCATCGACGAGGACGGACTCACCGCCGGTTGTGCTGACTTCGACACAGTGCAAGATCGACGTGCCCGACGGGGTATATCGATATGGATCGTCGGTGTGTGGATCGAGAGCCAACCCGCTCTGACTGAATTCCCAGACCTCGGGCTCGACCACGATCTCGAAAAGTCGCCCGAAATCGGTCTCGCGAACTCTCCCGACCAGATCGGCCAACATCTCGGTACCGCCAACGTCACCTGGAACTCCATTGACGATGGCAACGCCCCAACGCGCTACCGCATCGAGCAGGTCGCAATGTGCAGCCGAACCACGTTTCGGCAGGTCGAACTCTGGCAGCACGGCACCAGCTCGGAAGTGACTGATCTGGCGAGCCGCCCCGATTCGATCGTGCGGCTCATGGGAGTTTGCTCGAAGCCACTCGAAATCGAAGACCGATTCATGCCCGTCACTGAACTCGACCGCGAGGTCACCATCGTCGTTCCGTTCGGCATCGATCACGAACAGCTCCGGATTGAGATCGATGATCGAGAAGGTCCGAAACGCCTTTCGCTTGTCCCCACCTGATGGACAGTTGTCGCGCAGCCACAACGAATGAAACCGGCTTCGACTCCCGTCCGACCATCGGATCACAAGACCAGAATCGGTCACCTCGACGGTCGATGCCGCCGTCTCGAGCTCCATCACACCACCGGATTCGTCCGAAGGAGGTGGTTCCAGCGACACGTTGGACAAACCTCGACCTCGTAGGCAGTGAAGTCACCCGTTCGACGACGGATTCGTTCGTAGTCTGCGTCCGTCACCATGCAGCGTCCGGCTGCTGGGAGGCGAGGACCGAAGATGTAGGTCACTTCGACGACGTTGTTTTCGCGACAGATCGGGCACGGAACGTCGCTGACTCGACCACACTCGCGGGCGTTGCGCATCAGTTCGGACTGCGCATCACAAACCTCCGAGCGCGTCGCCTCACCAGACAGGAAGGCGGTGATCGTACGTTCGCGAGCGAGACGATAATCGATCGATCCGCCTGCACCATTGGCCGCAGCCTGCGCAACATGCCTCATCCCGCACACGGTACCGGGAAAGTAGAGTCGCAATCATGCAGACCTGGACGAGGTACACCACATCGGGAACCAGCGGACAAAACCGACCAACCGACTCGGTCGAATTCGGCCCAGGTGAGGTGGTCGGACTCGACCGCCGGCTGCTCGGGGACGTGTCCGGCCTCCGGGTGCTCGACCTCGGCACGGGCACCGGAAACTCGGCGATTGCACTCGCTCGACAAGGAGCCCGAGTCGTTGCCATCGATCCCGACGCCGACCAGGCCGAGTTCGCTCGTCAATCGGCTGAGCAGGCCGAAGTTCATGTGGAAGTTCATCATGCCGACCTCGCCGACCTCGCCTTTCTTCATGCCGACACGTTCGACGCTGTCATCTCGGTCCACGCACTTGCCTCGGTGTCGGACCTCGGTCGCGTCTTTCGCCAGACACACCGTCTGCTGAAGGCAGACCGTCCACTTGTTGCGTCCTTCCCACACCCTGCTGCGCTGATGTTGGACCCCGACGCGGATGCCACCATCGCCAGCGCGTATCACGACAACGAACTCTTGGGCGAGGGTCCGCACCTCACCCATCGCCACGGGATCGCGCATGTGTTCACTCAGCTCACCCGGGCGAACTACCGGGTCGACATGATGCTCGAACCAATCGGGCCCGACCTCCATCCGGCATCGGTGATCTTTCGTGCCCGCAAAGTCGGCACCTGACTGCGTCGAACGTAGCGAGATCTCTCAACGACGACGGTACCTTTCGAGGAGGTACGCCACCTCGCTCTGCCGGTCGAGTGGACCATCCTCGAAGCGTCGCTCTTGAAGCACCGACAGCGCTGCCCCGACCTCGGGACCTGACTCGATCCCGAGAAGATCCATGATGTCCTCGCCGGTGAGCCCCGGACGAAGCATGCTGAGATCTTCCGCAGCATCGAGTTCGACAAAAAGGGAACCCAGACCTCGATCACGGGTTTGGCGCACCTCGAGGAGCTCCAGCAACGAGGCCATCGAGCCGTAGCCGACTCGGTCGACCAGCCGACGAACCGTCGTCGGCTCGAAATCTTGACCACCATGAGCAACCAGATCGAACCCTGCGAGAACCAGCCGAATGTGTCGGCTCTCGGTGTTCGAATATCGAAGTGCATCGAGCTGTTCGCCACGTTGGTGCGATGGGCAACGACTGAACACCACCAGGCGACGCAGGTCCCGATCGACACGCGACCGATCGAGGTCATCGCCGAGAAAAGCCAACTCCGCTGCATCGATCGAAGGAGCGATGAACCTCCAGGCACCCACACTCGAAAGAAAGTCGAGGCCAGACGAAGGGCGCGGCGCGGAAAGCAACTTGTCGAATTCGTCGCGCACACGCTCGGCCGACACGATCGCCATTCGATCGATCAACGACACGGCCGCGTTGCGGACCGAATCGTCCACGCGAAGCCCGAGCCGAGCAACGAAACGAGCAGCGCGAAGGATGCGCAGCGGATCATCAGCAAACGACTCTTCAGGCTCGATCGGCGTGACCAGACGACGCTTCTCCAGCGCAGCCCGACCACCAAAGGGATCGATGAGGAGGCCGTCGATGGTGCGAACCGCCATTGCATTCACCGTGAAGTCTCGGCGGGAAAGATCCGTTTCGATATCGTCTCCGAACACGACGTCGGGCTTGCGCGACATATCGCCGTACGATTCGGCCCGGTGTGTGGTGATCTCGTACGGACGGTCGTTGATCTCACAACCGATCGTGCCGAACTTTTCTCCTTGGCCCCACACCGCATCGGACAACGGCGAGACGAGTTCACGAATCTTCGATGGATGCGCATCGGTGGTGAGATCGAAGTCGAGGTCATCAACGGGCACACCCAGATGAATGTCTCGAACAATCCCACCAACGAGGTACAACGAAAATCCGGACTCCGAAAACGTCTTGGTGAGCTCGTCCACTTCGGCCAGTACCTGGGTCATGATCTCATCCACGCCAGCTGAGGCTAGGGGAAGGCCACTAGCCTCTAGCGTCATGTTGCTCCAACGCCTGCAACGCCCTGTGCGTGGGGTTCGGATCGTCACGAAGGCGAACACGCCCTTCGGCGCGCAGATCGTGCCGTACCGACGGCTCGGAGTTCGAGACGTCCAGCGAGTCGTCGACTACGTGAGGAGTCGAGTGGCGGGACCTATCGTCACGAGCGCCTTGACCACCATCGAGCAAGATGGCTTCCGGGAAGCCGGGTTCACCGAACGAGAGGCGCTCCACTTGCTGCGCCACCCGCTACTGGACATCCACGACCACCGTGAACCCGCAGGTCTTCGGTCCGGGCGAAGGAGCGACCTCTCACGCGTACTCGAGATCGACGAAGTCTCGTTCGACAGCTTCTGGAGACTCGATCGGGACAGCTTCAACTCTGCACGTCGAGCAACACCCGTCAACTACTACCGAGTCGCGACCATCGAGCGCGTAGTCGTCGGGTACGCCATCACTGGCAGGGCCGGACGTTCGGCATTTCTTCAGCGGCTCGGGGTCGACCCGAGCGTCCGAGGTCGAGGCGTGGGAACGCAACTCGTCTCGGATTCGCTTCGGTGGGCACGGGGTGAAGGGTGCGCGTCGATGCTGGTGAACACCCAGGTGGTCAATGAAGACGCCCGCCGCCTCTACCAACGCGTCGGGTTCGTACTCGACCGCGAACAGCTGAAAGTCCTCGAGTGGGCGCAATGACGCGAGGACTGGCCGCGGTCGTCCTTTCATTTGCTGCGCTGCTCTGCCTCGTAGCGAGCAGCTCTCTTCTGGTGGCCGAACCAGCAGGAGCACAGTCGTCAGGTTCCCTTGAACTCGTTGCGCAGAGCGCTTGGGTCGACGACGGCGGTATCTACGATCTTCAGGTGCGGGTCGCTGGCGCAGATCCGGCATCGTCTGTCGTGTTACGGGTGTACCCCCCTTGGCTCGAGCGAGACGACTTCTTGCGGCTCGATCTCGGCGAAGCCGAGCCTGTGCTCGAGTTGGATCCTGTGCCGTTGGGTGAATTGCAGCGAACCAGCAATGAAGTGCTGGCGCTTCAGTTGGGCGTCGTTGGAGCGAATGCGTCGATCGCAGATCCCTCCGATGACGAACCCCCACTCGATCTGCTGGTCACGACCGGAGGTTCGGCCGTTCACCCGATCGAGATCGTGCTTCTCGATCCCGATGGCACCGTCGCCGACAACATCATCACATCGATGATCGAGCTTCCTCGATCACAGCGCAACCCTCCCCTCCGCACCGCCATCATTCTCCAGTCGAACCTCCCCAACGGGACGAATCCCGATGGGACCAGCCGGCTTGATGCCGAAGTCGCCGAAGGACTGTCAGTCCTCGTCGAAGCCGTGGCAACGCACCCGAATGAGCGAGTTTCGTTGTCGATCTCGCCTGAATCGTTGGTGTCGCTCCAGCGAGCCGAGGACAACGTGCTCAATGGGCTCGTAGACACCATGGGAGAGACGCTGGACGCTGAGCAGCTGATTCCCAATCCGTACGTCGAGATAGACGAGCAGGCTTGGATGGACAGCGAGCTCACCCATGCGATGGTCGACCTGTATGCAGCAGGTGCTGAAGCCACGACAAATACCCTTGGAAGCACGCCGGACCCATCGGTGATGCTGCTCGATCGAACGGTGACCGGCGAAGGCCTGGATGCTCTCACAGCGATCGGCGTGCAAGGCGTGGTCGTCCGTCCGGCTCAAATCGAACCACTCGATCGGCAGATCTTCCCACAAGCAATCACCACTCGATTTCTCATACCCACGACCGAGAATCGGACAATTCCTGCGCTGGTCGCCGATGGTGGACTCTCCAACCACTTCACGAATTCCGGCGGAGCGGTGTACAACGCCAACCGATTGCTCGCTGACCTCACCTTGTTGTCGCTGCAAAACAGCGATGTTCGTCACGCAGCCGTCGTGCTTCCGCCAGATGATTGGACTCCGAACACTCAATTCCTCAACGTCTTGCTCAGCGGCATCGAACGAATCCCCGCCATTCGCGGTGCCACTCCACTCGATGCCTTGTCGAGCACCGCCTTCACTCCGGCCCAAGGCATAGGGACCCTGAGCACACCACTACAGCGCGATCTCCGACCACGAAGACAGCCCAAGTCGCTCGGTTCGTATCGGACCGAATTCAGCCAAGCTCAGGCAGCCATCGCCAGCTGGTCGAGTGTGATCGTTGACGATCGGGCATCCACCGCCCGACTCGACGAGCTCCTCTGGGTGAGCGCCGACTCGCGCCACACCGACGACGAACGCAGCTCCTACATCGACGCGATCTACGAATTGATCGACGAACAGAAATTGAACTCGATCACAACTCCAGCCAACGACACGATCACCCTCACCGGCCGAGTTGCAGATCTTCCGATCGTCGTTGAAAACAACCTCGACGTCGACGCGTCAGTGCTTCTCTTGCTCGACAGCGAGAAGTTGTCCTTCCCGAATGGGAGAGAGGTTCCGATCGTCTTGGCCCCCGGCCCGAACAGGATCGATGTACTGATCGAGGCGCGTGCGGCAGGTGACTCACCAATCCGGATTCAGGTGCTCAGTCCAGACCGCGCAATCCTTCTCGGATCCTCTGAGGTGCTGGTACGAACATTCGCATTTTCGGGTGTTGGCATCGTCATCGGAGCGGCCGCGATCATTGTGCTAGTCCTCTGGTGGCTGAGGCACCGACGATCGACGCGAGATACAGTCGAAATCCTGCCTGGTAGTCCGCTGCCCTCCCCTACCGAAGAATCCCTCGGAGTCTGAACATGACCATTCGTATCGTTACCGACAGTGCATGTGACTTGTCGGACGCTGAACTCGCGGACTGGGGTATTGGCCTCGTCCCTCTCTCGATCCGATTCGGAGACGAGGAGTTCGTCGATCGCACCGAACTGACAACCGACGAGTTCTACCGCAGGCTCGCGGCCTCGGAACATCTTCCTGAGACCTCGGCTCCCGCACCCGGAGCGTTCGCAACAATGTTCAACGACATGGCTGCTGATGGTGCGACTGGCATCGTGTGCATCAACCTCTCCCAGGCATTGTCGGCCACGATTCAATCCGCACGAACCGCAGCGATGTCAGACGACGTCGAGATCGACGTTCGCGTGGTCAACTCAAAGTCTGTCACCGGTGGTCTCGGGTCGATCGTGCTTGCAGCAGCAAAGGCGGCGCGTGAAGGCGCCACCCTCGATGAAGTCGTGGCGCTCGCCGAGGATCTGAGCGGCCGAACCCGCGTCTACGCAACACTCGACACCCTCGAGAACCTCAAGAAGGGCGGTCGCATCGGCGGTGCGCAGGCGGCGTTCGGGGCGATGCTCTCGATCAAGCCACTACTCGACCTCAGCACCGGTGAAGTAGTTGCCGCCGGCAAGCAGCGAACGCGGAAACGTTCCCTTGCGTGGGTTCGCGACAAGCTCATCGAAGCTGGTGACGTGGAGCATCTCGCAATTCTCCATTCGAACGCCCAGGACATTGACGAGTTCATGGAATCGATCTCGGACATTCCCAGTGTCGCAACGGCGCGCACGAACATCATCGGGGCAGTCATCGGAACCCACGGTGGTCCGGGAATCGTCGGCATCACCTATCAGATCAAAACCTGAGATCGGGTCATGATGCCCCCTCACCGAATGCGGGCAGTAGCTTTTCGTCGTGATGTCGCACACGCCAACAGATAACCGGCCGATGTCTGGACGACGCCTTGCCGATCGTTACGAGTTGGTCGAGCGCATCGGTTCGGGCGGTATGGCCGAGGTCTGGGAGGCCATCGACCACAGCCTCGGCAGGCGCGTAGCGGTGAAAATGCTTCACCCACACCTCGCCGCCGACGCAACCGTTTTGTTGAGATTCCGCAGCGAAGCCCATGCCGCGGCGCGGCTCACTCACCCTGCGATCGTCGCAATTTACGACACGGTCAGCACCGCGGACACCGACGCAATCATCATGGAACTGGTGGAAGGTCGCGACCTACGGACGATTCTCGATGAACGTCCAACGTTGGCCTCCGTTGACGCCGTGGAGGTCGGTATTCAGCTCGCAGGCGGACTCGGTCACGCGCATCAGAACGGAATCATTCATCGAGATGTCAAACCCGCCAATATTCTCGTGCGGCCAGACCGACGCGTGAAGCTCTCCGACTTCGGGATCGCCAAGGCGCTCGATCAGACGAGCCACACCGAAACAGGCTCGCTTGTGGGAACCGTGAGATACCTGGCGCCCGAGCAGATCGAGGGCCACGCCGTCGATGGAAGAACGGACCTCTACGGCTTGACCACCGTTCTCTACGAGATGCTGTGCGGCCAAGTTCCTTTTGTGGCCCAGGATTTGGTGGGAGCGATGGATCGCATCCGGCGTGAACCACCGAGCGCTCGAACGGTTCGCCCGGACCTGCCTCCAGCCTTGGATGCATTCTTGGCACGAGGACTCGCCCGCAATCCCAACGACCGGTTCGCTGACGCGGCGACCTGGTCCGCATCACTCACTGCAGCGATGCGCGGCGACCTGACGTCGGTCGAAGCTCTGCCCACCAACGTGCCGATTCGTCCCTCGACAACGGCGACACCAACGCCACCTGTAATTGCACCGCCGACCATCCCAGCAGCTGGCCCTGGACCGGGATCGGCGCGGCCGCCGTCGATTCCGATCAAACCGGCTGACGAGCAACCGCTTGCGAAGCACCACAAGAGCCGCAATCGACTTGCTTGGTTGGGTCCGTTGATCGCGCTTGCCCTCATGGTTGCCGCCATTGCAACGGTTTGGATGCTGCTCAAGCCCGCCGGTGAGGCCGTCAACGATCGAATTGGCAGCGGTGAGAGCGCCAGTGCGGACCAATCCACGTCGACGATCGACCAGAACGGGCCGGAAGGCTCGGCGACCAACGCTTCGGATGCCGGAGTCGACAACGAGACCACGACATCGCCGGTGACGACGAACGTCGCCCCATTCGTGAACGGGGTACGGAGCACGGGGTTCGACCCACTCGGCGACAACAACGAACACAACGAAGCAGCTCCGCGAGCCCTCGATGGTGACGCCACTACGTTCTGGTACACCCAGTCGTACACCACCCGATCGTTCGGCGCGATCAAAGAAGGCGTCGGGCTCATCATCGAGTTCGAGGAACCACAGCCTGTCGATCAGCTGCTCGTCTCAACGAGTCGAGCCGGCTGGGCAGCGAGGGTCTATGAGGCTGACGAGGCGTCGCCCAGCCTCGAGGGTTGGGGAGAACCAATTGGCTCGTTCTCCGAACTCGGCCAAAACGTCGAGCTCGATGTCCCGAACATCTCGGTGACCTCGCTCTTACTGTGGATAACCGACGTCGGCGTCGATCCCGAGCAAACGCCCGAGGAGTACGACGCCCAAGTGGCAGCGGCGGAGACGGTTCAGCGTCTCGAGATATTCGAGATCGAATTGGTCAGCTGAGTGCCGAGCCTCGTCGAGGACGACGATCTGATCCGTGCCTCACAGCACGGTGATGTCGCCTCGCTCGAAATTCTGCTCAATCGACATCACGATCGCATTCGCGCAGTCTGTGCAAAAATCGTCGGTCGCGGTGCTGATGCCGACGATGCCGCTCAGATGGCTCTCATTGCGATCGTGAAGAATCTCGATGCCTTCGACGGGCGCGCTCGCTTCACGACGTGGTCGTATCGAATCGCCACGAATGCGGCCATCGACGAACTTCGACGACGCAACCGGCGCACGGCGACATCGATCGACGACGATGACCAACATCTGCAGATTGCGACGAGCGGTGATCTCGAGAACTCCATCACCGCAAAGCTCGATATCGACGATGCGCTCCATCAGCTTCCCGAGGAGTTTCGGATCCCGGTGATTCTCCGTGATCTGTGCGGGCTGGACTACGACCAGATCGCTGAGGCGTTGGAGCTTGCCCCCGGGACGGTTCGGTCGCGTATTGCCCGTGGTCGAGGAAAACTTGCAGACATCATCGGACCTGTGACCGATGGCGGGAACCAATCGGATACCCGCGGCGTACAAGGACACGACGATGAGTAGCGAAGCCTTCACAGACGAGATGCTCTCGGCCATCATCGATGACGAGGCCGATGACAAAACCATCGCGGCCGTGAACGCCGATCCAGCCGCTCGCGCGCGACTCCAGCAGCTGCGTGCTGCGGTTTCACATGTCGCCGCTCCAATCCCGGCAGCAAACCCAGAGCGTCGAAGCGCATCGATCGCAGCCGCGCTTGCCGCGGCTAGCCCGACAACAGAGGTTTCGTCGTTGGCGGCTGCACGCCACGTTCGAGAGACTCAACCATCCCGATCGAGAAGCGCACCTCGATGGCTCGCCGTCGCAGCGGCTGCTGGCTTTCTGATCGTGACGATTCCTCTATTGGCCCGTTTCAGCGGATCCGATGCTGACGAGACGGCCACCACGGCAGCCGAAGAGGTTGACTCCGCATCTTTCGGTATCAATGACTCCGGAGCCGACACCGACACCGATGCTGCCAGCGATGACGCCGGGGACAGCTCAGCGGACGCAATGGATGAGGTAGAGGGTCCAGCCGACAGCGACGACGCAGCACTTCTCGAT
Source organism: uncultured Acidimicrobiales bacterium (assembly GCA_905479685.1). Classification (GTDB taxonomy): domain Bacteria; phylum Actinomycetota; class Acidimicrobiia; order Acidimicrobiales; family SHLQ01; genus SHLQ01. The sequence continues at coordinate 924 of CAJQNJ010000136.1, read as the reverse complement.
ACTGCGGACCAGGACGCCGTTGAAGAGGCGGCCACGGCCGAAACCGACGGGTTTGAGCCTGACGCTGCGGCCGACGAGCAGGAGGCAACAACCGTCGCCCCGGCCGAGACCGAGAAGATTCGAGTGGTGGTGAGCAATCTCGACATCTTGGAGGAGTTCATCACCCTCGGAGCAGTCGCTGCACAACTGACGGCTGAACAGGTCATCGCCGAAGGTGTCCCCGCAGCATGTGTGGAACCGCTCGCCGACGTCGACACTGCAACATTCGACCTTGTGGTCCTCGACGATTTCGGCGGTACAGCTCGTCTGATTCTTGTCATCTTCAATCAAGATGGATCAACAACGGCGCTCGACGCAGAGGACTGCGCTCAGCTTGGATAGGCTCTCCGCCATGTCTATGCAGACTGACCCGACCCCCGACTGGCCACAGCAAGCAACCGAGACGATCGTCAACCTCGTCGACAACGTCAAACACAAGACCACCGAACCTGCAACGAAGGCAGTTCGTGGACTCGTGTACGGAATTGTGATCGTACTGCTCGGTGTTCCCGCAGTGATCATGCTTTTGGTTGGCATCGTCCACTTGCTCAATCAGATCAGCACCGATGTGCTGGGTCTGGGCGTGTGGCTCGTTTACCTCGTCCTCGGCGTGATCTTCACTCTTGCCGGGCTGTTCATGTGGCGCAAACGCGTCGCCTGAGCCCCCGGCTCCACACCTCGAAGGAACGCCATGTCTGAGCATGTCCGCAATGTTGTGATCGTTGGATCAGGTCCCGCTGGTCTCACGGCGGCGATATACACCTCTCGCGCTTCTCTCGAGCCTCTCGTGCTCGAAGGAGAGCCCTCCTCGACTTCGGATCAGCCGGGTGGTCAACTGATGTTGACCACCGACGTCGAGAACTTTCCCGGTTTTCCCGACGGGAT
>CAJQNJ010000135.1 GCA_905479685.1 uncultured Acidimicrobiales bacterium | reverse complement strand
CGCCGGATCGATCTGAGGGTGCTCCTGCAGCAGGTAGCGGGTCCCCGAATCGATGCGAGACGCGGAGAACACCCCGCTGTCCGTTGTCAGCGAGAGGTAGACGTCAGGGAGCACGAGTTCGATGACATTCAGACGCGATGTCGACGTGGGCTCAGCGGTGAAGTAGTGACTGTTGGCATCGGATGTTGGATCCACATCGACACCGTATACAGCCGACAAGGTATCCTGAAGATGTGAGTGCCCCGTATCGAATCCGTCAGTATGGCGATCCAGTTCTGAAACAGGTCGCCAACGAGGTGTCCGAGATCGATGGCGCCCTTGTACGCCTCATCGACGACATGCTCGACACCATGTACGACGAGCCTGGATTGGGTCTTGCAGCTCCGCAGGTCGGGGTGAAGAAGCGGATTTTCGTGTACGACCTGCTTGCGGGAGAAGACCCACGGGTCCTCATCAATCCCGTGATCGAGGAAAGCGACGGCGAATGGGTGTACGACGAAGGATGTCTCTCGGTGCGAGGGTTGTCGTGGAACATCGTTCGTCCCAAGCAGGTCCTGATCACCGGCCGCGATCTCGATGGCAACGAGGTCAGTATCGAAGCAGATGAGCTCGAGGCTCGCCTCTTTCAACATGAGATGGATCACTTGAACGGCATCTTGCTGGTCGAGCACCTCGACGACGAGCAGAAGCGGGATGCCAAGCGGATTCTTCGACAGCGCGCGGACGCCGGGGACACCTCGGTCGGAGCAATGGGCTCCGAGCTTGGCTTGCGTCTTCCCGACGCGAGCGGCCTGTCTCTCCCGTAGCTGGCCATGTCTCTTCCGCTGCCGCCGTCCGATCCGGGCGACATCCGACGAGTCGCGTTCTTGGGAACGCCCGAGATTGCGGTTCCGACACTGGTCGCGTTGTGCGACGCCGGGTATGAGATTCCTCTTGTTGTTTCTGGCGCCGACAAGCGGAGAGGCCGCGGGAAGGAGACTTCACCGACACCGGTGAAGGCAGCTGCGCTCGAACGCAGCATCGCGGTAGCTGCCGCCGTTGATGACTTGCTCGAGGTGCACCGGATGCAACCGATCGATCTTGCGGTCGTGGTGGCGTTCGGAAAGATGATCCGACCTCATCTGTTGTCCGAGATTCCAATGGTGAACATCCATTTCTCGGCTCTTCCACGGTGGCGCGGTGCAGCGCCCGTCGAGCGAGCGATCCTCGAGGGCGACGCAGAGACCGCTATAGCAATCATGACGGTCTCGGAGGGGTTGGACGAGGGTGATGTATGGGCGCAAATCCGGGTGCCGATCGACTCGAGCGCCACAGTCGAGGACCTGTGGAATCAGATGAGCCTGCAAGGTGCAGAGCTACTGATCGACCTCATGGCGCGAGGCTTTTCGGCCGCCGAACCGCAAGTGGGTGAAGTCCGTTATGCACACAAACTCACGTCTGAAGACCTCATGCTCGACTGGAATCGCTCTGCGAGCGAGCTTCATCGCATCATCCGCGTCGGCGATGCATGGACGACGTTGGATGGCGCTCGCTTCAAGATTCACGCCGCGACGATCGTCGAGTCATCCCTTCCCGCCGGTGTCATCGAGGACGGCGTCGTCGGCACATCCGACGGTGGGATCGAGCTGATCACCGTCCAACCGGCTGGCAAGCCTCGAATGGATGCGGCCGCTTGGGCGAATGGTGCCCAGCCGAATGGCATGGTCTTCGGTGTCTGAACCCCGGCACGGTTCGGCATCTGGAGATGGAGGTGTTCGCACGCGGCGATTGGCGATCGAGGCGATCGAACGAGTGGAGAAGGACGGGGCGTTCGCAAACCTGGTCCTGCCAAGCGTTCTCGATGATTCGGGTCTCGAGGAGCGCGATCGGGCCCTGGTCACCGAACTCGTCTACGGATCGACCCGAATGAAGCGGGCTCTCGACTACCTGGTCGACCGGTTCATCGACCGCGACGACATCGACTCTCGGGTGCGCGCCGCTCTTCGGATCGGCGCATACCAGATCGAGTTTCTCCGCATCCCTGCGCACGCCGCCGTCGACGCAACAGTGGGGGCAACCCCCAAGCGCGGCCGCGGGTTCGTGAACGCCGTCTTGCGCAAGGCGGCGACAGCGTCATCGGCACCGACCGCGTGGCCTTCGATCGGCATCGAGCTCAGCTATCCGGACTGGATCGTCGAGCGGATGGAACACGACCTCGGTGATCGCGCGTTGCCCGTGCTGCGAGCCATGAACAAAGCATCGCAAGTTCACATTCGGGCCGATGGATACCGGCAGGATGTGTCGTCCCAGGAGGTAGCGGGTCTCGTCAAACCAACTGGGCTGATCTACGATCTGTGCGCAGCTCCTGGCGGAAAAGCAACGTTCATCGACGGGGCGAGCAAGGGTGCCGCAACAGTTATCGGGTCAGATCTGCACGCCCACCGAGCGGGCCTGGTGCGTACCGCTGCACGCGAGACAGGGAGCAGGGTGCATGCGCTGGTCGCAGACGGGACGTCGCCACCATTTCGTCCAGGTTCGGCTGACGCTGTCCTGGTCGATGCGCCGTGTTCAGGTCTCGGATCACTGCGTCGCCGGGCAGATGCGCGCTGGCGAATCCAGCCTGACGATGTGTCCACTCTGGCGAATCTCCAGTTCGCGCTGGTTGCGAGTGCCGCTGCGCTCGCAAAGCCTGGTGGTCAGGTCGTGTTCTCCGTGTGCACGCTCACGGCGTCCGAGTCGGTGGACATCGACGAGCGAATCGCGATCGAGCTTCCCGAACTGGTCCCACAATCACTGCCGGCACCGTGGGAACAATGGGGGCGAGGCGGTCGATTGCTCCCCGACACCTTCGCCGGTGACGGTATGGCCGCTTTCAGCTACCGGCGGAAGTGAGCGAACGACGTGACGAGTTCTCACCCGTACGAGCGCTTGGCCACTTCTTCGAGCATGACCTCGGTTGCACCTCCGCCGATCGGCAGAATCCGGGCGTCTCGAGACATTCTCTCGACGGCTGACTCGCGCATGTACCCCATTCCGCCGTGGAACTGCACGCAGTCGTACATCACTTCGTTGACGATCTCACAGCCCCAGGCCTTGACGCCAGACATTGCCTTGATGTTGTCCTCACCTTGATCGCCGAGCCACGCGGCGTGATACATCGAGGCACGGGCAGCATCGACCTTTGCTTGGTTCATCGCCATTCGTTGGCGTATTGCACCGAGGTCGAAGAGTTTTCCGCCGAACGCGGATCGCTCTTGGGTGTACGCATTGGTCATGTCGATGGCGGCCTGTGCGGCGCCGACACCCATTCCGACGAGGACCATCCGTTCGTTCTGGAAGTTCTTCATGGTTTCGTAGAATCCGCGGTGCTCCGTGCCGAGGAGGTTCGCGTCGGGAACCCACACCTCGGACAGGATCAACTCGGCCGTGTCTGAGCACCGCCACCCGTGTTTGTCGAGCTTGGATCCAACGGAGAATCCTTCTGTGCCCTGATCGACCAGGAACATCGAGATCCCGTATTTGTTGTCTTGGTCGGTTCGTGCGGCGACGATCACGGTGTCTCCGTACACGCCGTTGGTGATGAACATCTTGGTGCCATTGATTCGCCAGCCGTCACCATCTCGAACCGCCGTGGTTCGTATGCCAGCGACATCGGACCCTGCGTCGGGTTCGCTCACGCCGATCGCCATGATGTGGGTTCCGGCCATGATGTCAGGCAGGTAGCGCTCGAATTGTTCGTCGTTTCCCGAGTTCAACAGGTGGGGGGTTGCCATATCGGTATGGACCAGGACGGTGACGTCGAATCCGGCGAAGGTCGATGAACCCAGTGCTTCGGAGAACACAGCGCTTGCCAGGTAACCCATTCCGAGTCCGCCTAGATCCTCGGGGACTCGAAGCGAGAACATGCCAAGCCCCCCCATCTTCTCGAGCACTTCCCTGGGAACCTTGCCGGCGTGCTCCCACTCCTCTCCGAACGGGGTGACCTCCTTGCTGACAAAGTCAACCGTTTGGTCGAAGATCGCTTCGAGTTCTTCGGTCATATAGACATTGCGCAGCGTCATGTGGTCCCTTGTTTCTCCTGGATCGGTGTATTCACCTCGAGCAAGACGAACCCGTTCGTCCCAGCGTCGATGATGATTTCCACGGTGCCGATCGACTCGTACCCGATGGCCGAAGCCAGCGAAACGGCCGCTCCACTTTCGGCATGTTATGTCGATCTTCGACGCGGGACTCCGTCGTGAACCGGTGCGAACTCGAGGTCACCTCGCAGCGCCGTCTCTTTGGGGTCAGCTGGCTGCGTTGTTGTGGTGCCGGATGACTTCGTCGACGATGAAGCGCAGGAACTTCTCGGTGAACGCTGGATCGAGTCCGGCAGAGTCGGCGAGTGTGCGTAGACGGGCGATCTGAACCGCCTCGCGGTCGGGGTCCGCGGGAGCGAGCCCTGTCGTTGCTTTGTGCTGGCCGACTCGTTTGGTGATCTTGAAGCGCTCGGCAAGCATGTGTACGAGAGCGGCATCGATGTTGTCGATACTGTCCCGGCATTCACGGAGTACTTGGTCGTCGTCCACGCCAACGATCGTAGCGACTGTGACCATGAACGTTCCGCTCCGATCGACGCGATCTGTTCGATCTTCCTCTCGCACCGGCGGCCACAGATAGTGTTGCCAACGATGAGCAACGACCAGGTAATCCAGACGCAAGCAAAGATTCTGACTGTCTCCGACGGCGTGGTCTACGGCACCAGGGAGGATCGATCCGGCGCGATACTCGAATCGCACCTCGAGGAACTCGGATTCAACGTCGTCGAACGCGGGGTCACAGAAGATGGTGTCGAGCCGGTCAGGAGTGCGATCGAGCGGTTGGCGACTGGTTTTCACGGAGTGATCGTGACGACTGGGGGTACTGGGTTCGGACCCCGAGATCTGACACCCGAAGGAACGCGAGCGGTGATCGACCGAGAAGCGCCAGGCCTTGCTGAGGCAATGCGGCTCGTCAATCCACTCGGTCGGCTCTCCCGAGGGATTTGCGGCACGGTGGGAGCTGCGCTCGTGGTGAATACTCCAGGTTCCACGAAGGGCTGTGTCGAAACGTTCGATGCCATCGCCGACGTCGTACCTCATGCTGTTCGTTTGATGGTCGACAACGCAGATCCGCATCCACACGGGGAGATCGCATCTGATCGAGCGCTTCACCCCGAGCGTCCGAAGTGACCGAGGACCCCTCGGTCGCGCCGACCGAAACGGACAGCTTTCGGTCATCGATGATGGAACGGGCGATGTCGAATGCCAGGTCGGCACGCCTTCGATCGACTCCAAACCCATGGGTTGGGGCGGTCCTCGTCGATCGATATGGCGCACTGCATGACGGTGCGACACATCGACCTGGGGGCATGCATGCCGAGCGGGAGGCACTTGCTTCGGCTGGCAGCGCTGCAAAAGGGTCAACACTGTTCACGACCTTGGAACCGTGCGGCCACACAGGTCGTACCGGCCCCTGCACGCGATCGATCATCGAAGCGGGAGTCACGCGTGTGGTGATCGCTATTCTTGATCCTGACCCACAGGTCAGCGGACGAGGGATGGAAGAGCTGCTTGCCGCAGGCGTCGATGTGACGCTGGGCGTGGAGGCCGAGGCTGTTGTCGCCCAGCTCGCTCCATACATCACGCATCGAACAACCGGGCGCCCACACGTGATCGTCAAGCTCGCGTCGACCCTGGATGGCTTCATTGCCGCTCCCGACGGTACGAGCAAGTGGATTACGGGGCCAGAGGCCCGTCGTGATGTACATCGGCTACGTGCCCTCTCCGATGCGGTCATCGTCGGCGCTGGCACCGTGCGGTTGGACGATCCATTGCTGACCGTCCGTGATTTCACGCCACCTGACGGGACGTACGAGTCCGAATCGCTCGACCCGTGGCGCATCGTCCTCGGACATTCAGCACAGGAACTGGCGAACGCACGAACCGCACCATTCGAGTCATGGACCGGGTCATTGGACGCGCTGCTCGACGAGCTCGGTCGGCGCGGGATGCTGCAGGTGCTGGTCGAAGGCGGGGGAGCGGTAGCAGGATCGTTCCACGACGCTGGTCTTGTTGATGAGTACTGGGTGTACGTCGCGCCGGCGATCATGGGTGGCAGTGCTGGCCGTTCGCTGTTCGAGGGCGAAGGCGCAGCGACCATGGGCGCTGTCCAGCGAGGCATATTCGCGGGGGTGACTCCGCTCGGCGACGATCTCAGAGTCGTCTATCTCCCGAGGCGATTTCCGACTTCGGGCGGGTTACTGCAAGATCGCGTCGGTTTGGAGCGCAACGATGCCGGTCGCCCCCATGGCTCGTAGCTGACCAAGCTTGGCCCACAGATTGGACCGCTTGACGACGATGTGCGCGGCGACGAGGTCGTCACGTCCCGACAACGGAAGGACCGTTGGCGCTGCCAGGCCAGGGAACACCTCTCCGAGTTCGGTCACCTTGTCTACCGGGAGGTGCAACATCACGTATTGCGTCAGCCGCGCAGCCAGTGCTGCTTCGAGTCGCAGGATCAGGCCATGCACTTCGGGAGGAGCGGTCTCGGACCATGAAAAGGTCGCCTGGCAAGCTGCACCCTCCCCGATTACTCGGAGCCGGTTGCGCTGGAGGCTTGCGCCGGTTTCGCGAAGATCGACGATTGCGTCGGCCATTCCCACAGCACAAATGCCCTCGAGAGATCCGCCCATGTTCACGACGTGTGCATCGACGCCCGATCGTTCCAACCACCGTTTCGTCCAGTTGGGAAGATGTGTTGCCACTGTCCGGCCGTCAAGATCTGACAGCGAAGCGAATGGTGCGTCATCTCGGCAGGCAACGATGAGATCGGATCGAGAAAACCCAAGATCGATCGATGGTGCATCTTCAATCGCGTTCTCGAGCGCCGTGTCGGTCGAAACGAATGCCGCGTCGAGCCGGCCTTCGGCAAGCCAGGCCGCTGCATCTCGAGGTCGCATCTCGATGAACTCGATTTCCTCGACGATCGCTGACGCGTTCATCCGGTCGAACGCGCGACGCGAATACCCGGCGTGCGAAAGGAGGTCGAGCACCGAATCACGAAGCCGTCCCTTCGAGGGCACGGCAATTCTTGGTCGTGCAGATTCGCTCACTGGCTGTTGGCTGCTACAAAGGCTTGTTGGAGCTG
>CAJQNJ010000134.1 GCA_905479685.1 uncultured Acidimicrobiales bacterium | reverse complement strand
TATGGACAACGCTGTGCGTTCGAACTTGGTGCAGCGCTCGCTTCCGTCGGCGTGTGCGAGGTGTCGGGCCTCGCCCTCGGGATCGACGCGGCGGCTCATCGCGGCGCGCTGAGCATTTTGTTTGGCAAGGCCAAGGTCGAGCGCACGGTCGCTGCGGGGCGACCGATCGGCGTGGTGGGGAGCGGACTCGATGTGGTCTATCCGAAACGAAACGCCGATCTGTGGGAGGCGGTCTCCAATCGTGGAGTTCTACTCAGTGAGACACCACCTGGGATCGGGCCACAAGCCTGGAGGTTTCCAGCCCGCAACCGGATCATCGCTGGGTTGTCCGATGCTCTCATCGTGATCGAATCACACGAACGTGGCGGTTCGCTCCTGACCGTCGACGAGGCGCAGTTGCGTGATGTTCCCGTTGGCGCAGTTCCGGGTCCGATCACGTCCAATGCAGCTGCTGGTTCGAATCGGCTTCTCGTTGACGGTGCCACACCAATCCTCGATGTAGGTGATGTCTGCGCGCTCATCGGGTACGCGCCCCCGAGGTCGATCTCGTCTGTGACCGATCCGAGCCGCCAATCTGAGCTACTCGACGTATTGGGCTGGACCCCCTTGTCGTTCGATCAGCTCTGCGGACGAGTCGACCTCTCAAACGCCGAGGTGGCAATCGAAGTGGAACGTCTGGTCTCGGAAGGATTGTGTGCTCGAAGCGGCCCATGGATCGAACGGGTTCGGTGAGCCGGTGCTGAGCCTCCGTGGGGCAGCGATGTCAGGCGACTACCGTTCTGAAGGTGTTAGTTCACATCGACCCGTTCGTTGGCTCCCTCACTGGCGTGAGCGTTGCGACGGCCGGGGTGTACCGCCGTGATCTGGTCGCCTTCGCGACATGGGCAGAGGAGAACTCCTTTCTCGCGATCGAAGATGTCGATCGTCGCAGCGTGCGACGATATCTGGCGGTGCTCGACGGTCACGGCTATGCACGTCGAACGATCGCCCGAAAGATGAGTTCGCTTCGCCGCTTCTTCGATTGGGCTCGTCGACAAGACTTGATCGAAAGCGACCCAACCGTGGGGCTGTCGACGCCGACCCCAGCGAGTCACCTTCCGACCATCCTGTCGGATGGCGAGTTGGGCACACTGCTCGGCGACGACCCCTCTCCCCGGGTGAATCCAGCCGATCGATCAGCCCAACGCCTGCGTGATGACGCGGTGCTCGAGCTTCTATACGGATCTGGGTTGCGGGTGAGCGAGGTGTGTGACCTCAACATCGATTCGGCGGACCTCGACGCTGGGACGATTCGCGTCTGGGGGAAAGGGGAAAAGGAACGAATCGTTCCACTCTCGGTGCCGGCGATCGATGCGATCAGGGCGCACCTCGAGGAGGTCGAAACAATAAGATCCGACGCAGGAACGGGATATGGCACCGCTGGACCGTTGTTCCGAAATCTTCGTGGTCGGCGGCTAGCGCCCCGTGATGTTCGACGTGTACTCGACCGCCGTTCGGAAGTTCCAACGCACCCGCACGCGCTTCGTCACACATTTGCGACTCATCTTTTGGACGGAGGTGCCGATCTACGGACGGTGCAGGAGTTGTTGGGCCACTCGGATCTCTCGACCACACAGATTTACACGCATGTGAGCAAAGAACGTTTGCAGCGGGTGCATCGATCGAGTCATCCAAGGGCATGACAAGCGGGCCAAATCATAGAGGAAGCGTCAATACGTGGACGAGATAGAACGAGCAAGAGCCGATGGTCTCTGGATTCGCTATGCGGAGGCGCCCTCTCGCGAGATTCGTGATCAACTGATCGTTCATTATTCGCCGCTCGTGAAGTACGTCGCGAGCCGGGTAGCGGCCGGGCTCCCCCAAAATGTCGAGCAAGCAGATCTCGTGAGCTATGGGATTTTCGGTTTGATCGACGCAATCGACAAGTTCGATCCGGATCGTGGATACAAGTTCGAGACCTACGCCATCTCGAGAATCAAAGGGGCGATGCTCGATGAGCTGCGCTCAATGGACTGGGTTCCTCGCTCCGTTCGCACCAAGGCCAAACGAATTGAGCAGGCGAACGCCAAGCTCGAGGCCAAACTCGGCCGAGCACCGAGCGACGAAGAGCTCGCAGACGCACTCGACATCACGCTCGCCGAACTCGAGACAATGTTCACGAAGATCTCGTTTGTTGGCGTCGTCGCCCTCGATGAGATGTTGTCCGGAGGCGAACGAGGAGACTCGATGACGCTCGGCGACACGATTCCAGACAAAGGTGCGGGTCCGGTTGGGTCGTTTGAGGTCGAAGAGATGCGGCAACTTCTCGCCGAATCGATCAACTCGATGACCGAGCGGGAAAAGATCGTGCTTACGTTGTATTACTACGAGGGTTTGACCCTGGCTGAAATCGGACAGGTGCTCGGCGTCACCGAGAGCCGCGTGTGTCAGATTCACACGAAGTCGGTCCTCCGGCTTCGATCACGACTCACCGCTTCGGAATACACGCCCGCGTAGCTCCGACACGGCTGTCGGCACACATCCCAACTAACGTTGCGCACAGGCCACGTGCCTTACTTCCTCCATGTGAACGATCTCTTTTGGAGTTCCCATGGCGAGCCGGTTTGGTGCGTCTCTCTTCCTTGCAGCCCTCATTGCGTTTTCGAGCCAACCGGCCGACGCGATTTCGATCGATCGAACGCCCGACCACATTCCTCGTGCGCAGGCAGTCGACCAGGTGCACGTGCCGCCCGTCCGCGCGCCGGTGATCGATCCATTCCGTCCACCCGATCAACCATGGTTGTCCGGAAACCGTGGGATCGAGTACGGCACGCAGCCCGGAGACCTCATCAGCGCCTCTGCGCGGGGCGTCGTGACCTTTGCCGGCCAAGTCGGTGGGAACCTGTTCGTGACCATCCGTCACACGGACGCGCTCGTCACGACCGTCGGGTTCGTGGCTTCAGCTACTGTTGCGACAGGAGACATCGTTGCGCAGGGGACTCCCATCGGTGTGGCCGCTGGACCGATACATTTCACCGCGCGGCGAAATGGTCGATACATCGACCCTGCATCTCTGTTTGTTCGGATGCGGATCATCGTCCGACTCGTTGCAGGCGTGACATGAGCGCCAGCGGATCCTCAAGTCTGGGCGGTTGTTCGGGCTGGTGGCGATAGCCTACGCGGTGGGCAAGATTTGCCCAGCGGTCGTGTGCCTCACGACCGAGTAGAGAAGTCCGACATGCCCGCACTGCGGTCGCCTCCGGCGCCTGGGTCTGTCGCCATCGAAACCGCAGGGAGAGATTCGACATGGCAGTCATCACGATGAAGCAGTTGCTCGACGCGGGCGTCCACTTCGGTCATCAGACGCGGCGTTGGAATCCGAAGATGAAGCGATTCATCCATGGCGAGCGCAACGGGATCTACATCCTCGATCTGAATCAGACGCTCAACCGTCTCGAGGACGCGTACACCTACGTTCGGGACCTCACTGCGAACGGCGGAACGATCATGTTCGTCGGTACCAAGCGTCAGGCTCAGGATTCGATTCAGTCGTACGCCGAGAAGTGTGGCATGCCGTATGTGAACCAGCGTTGGCTCGGCGGCATGCTCACCAACTTCCAGACCATCCAAAAGCGCGTCGACAAGATGAAGGAATACCAGCGCATGCGCGACTCGGGCGAGTTCGAGGCCATGCCAAAGAAAGAAGCGCTGATGATCTCGCGCGAGCTCGTGAAGCTCGAGCGAAACCTCGGTGGCATCCGCGGTCTGACCAAGGCGCCAAACGCCGTGTTTGTTCTCGATACGAAGCTCGAGCACACCGCTGTCACAGAAGCCAACAAGCTTGGACTCCCACTCGTGGCTGTCGTTGACACGAATTGTGATCCCGATCTGGTCGACTACGTGATTCCTGGTAACGACGACGCGATCCGCGCTGGTGAACTCATGTGCCGAGTGATCTCCGACGCAGTCCTCGAAGGTCACTTCATCCGTTCGAAGAAGGCAGAAATGGCTGGCATTCCCGATCCCGCAGCCGCCGCGCCGTCGGAACGTAGCGCTGAAGATCAAGCGGTACGAGACGCAGCCCAGGCCGATGCGAGAGCACAGGCGGCAGCCGCCGCGGCGGAGCGCGAAGAGCGCATCGCAGCCGAGAAGGACGCTGCAGCCGCTGCTCCTGCAGAGGAGGCAGCACCGGTTGAAGAAGCGCCAGCCGAAGAGGCAGCAACTGCGGCAACCGCCGTCGAAGCTGCGGTACCCGAGGCCCCCGTCGCTGAGGCTGCAGAGGCTGACGCCGCCGCTGATCTCCCCGATGGAGCACACGCTCCGTTGGAAGACGGATCGATGCCTGCCGGATTCGAGATCAAAGGCAACGCCGACTCGATGAAGTTCCATCAGCCGGGGGGCCGTTGGTACGAGCAGACCGTTGCCGAGATCTGGTTCAACACCGCAGAAGCTGCCATCGCAGGTGGCTACGCCGAGGCCGGAAAGTCCTGACGCACGCGTCGCCGCCCATGAGGCGCTGCGACCGGCACAAAAAACCGCACATATCACGCACGCCGGCCCGGACGGTCCGAGCGGCGCGGAAAGTAGAGAACAGACATGGCAGACATCACTGTTGCTGACATCAAGGCCCTTCGGGATGCAACCGGCGCCGGAATGATGGACGCAAAGAAGGCACTCACCGAGGCAAACGGTGATCCAGAAGAAGCCCGCAAGATCCTTCGCGAAAAGGGACTGGCAAAGGCTGCTACTCGTGCCGATCGAGACAATGCAGAGGGTGCTGTAGCCCTTGCGACAGGCGACGGTGTCGCTGCGATCGTCCACCTCAAGAGCGAGACCGATTTCGCCGCGAAATCTGAAGAGTTCATCGCAGTCCTCGACGAGATTGCTGCGTCGGTACTCGCTGACGGTGAGGACGCCGCAGCACAGCATCAGCCGGCGATCGAAGAGTTGCAGATCACCAAGAAGGAAAACATCGAACTCGGCCTGGTGCAACGAGTGTCCGCTGGCGAGGGCAATCTTTTGGACACCTATCTGCACAAGCAGGAAGGTCGTGGAACCAACGGTGTGATCGTGGAGGGCAACGGCGTCGACGCTGAAACCCTGCACATGGTTGCGCTGCATATCGCGTTCGCCAAACCGCAGGGTTTGTCTCGGGACGACATCGATCCGGCGGTTGCGGCGACCGAACGTGAGGCGCTGCTGGAGATCACAAAGGCCGAAGGAAAGCCCGAGGCAGCATGGGACAAGATCGTCGAAGGACGACTGTCTGCATGGTACGGCGAGCAGGTTCTTCTCGAGCAGGGATTGAACGGAGACAAGACATCCGTGCAGGACTCGCTCGGGGGTGGCACGATCGTGTCGTTCAGCCAGGCCTATCTCGGAGGCTGAGAAGACCCGCTAGGAGCGTCCATGACCAATTCCTCGATCCCAACTGGAAAGTTAACCCCTCGCTGGGGACGCATTCTGCTCAAGGTGTCGGGCGAAGCCTTTGCCGGTTCGGACAACTACGGGATCAACGGCGACACGGTTCAAGCGATCGCCAATGACATCGTTGACGTGCGTGAAGCATTCGATGTGACCATCGGTGTGGTCGTTGGAGGCGGGAACATCTGGCGTGGTCTTGCCGGCGCTGGCGCAGGGATGGACCGCTCCCAGGCCGACTACATGGGAATGCTCGCGACTGTGATCAACGCACTCGCGCTCCAAGATCGATTGGAACGACGGGGCCAACCCACGCGCGTGATGAGCGCAATCCACATGGCTCAGGTAGCCGAGCCGTACATTCGTCGGCGGGCGATTCGGCACCTGGAGAAGGACCGCGTCGTAGTATTTGCTGGTGGTACCGGGAACCCGTTCTTCACCACGGACACCACTGCAGCCCTACGAGCCGTCGAGATCGAAGCTGGGGTGGTACTCAAAGGCACACATTCGGGCACTGGTGGCCTTTTCACCGCCGATCCGAAGCTCGACCCGACCGCCACGAAGATAGATGAGATCACACATATCGACGTCATACAGCGGGGCCTGAAAGCCATGGACTCGACGGCGATCACCCTTTGCATGGACAATGACTTGCCAATCGTCATGTTTGACTTGATGGGCGAAGGAAACGTACAGGCCATTCTTCGAGGTGAGGCAGTCGGTACGTTGGTGACAAGTTGACGAAAGAGAATTGGGGGAGGACGCAATGAGCGAAATAGTCGATCTGATCATCGAAGATGTCACATCGAAGATGGCTGGTGCGGTGACGCATACCCGTCGAGAGATGGCCACGATCCGAACAGGTCGTGCCAGTTCGGCCTTCGTGGAGAAGCTGCAGGTCGAGGCGTACGGCGTACCCATGATGCTTCAAGAACTCGCGACGTTCTCGGTGCCCGAGGCGCGACAGTTGATCATCAGCCCACACGATGCTGCAAACGTTGAGGCCATTGAGCGCGCGATTCGCAACTCGGACATCGGGCTGTCGCCGAGCAACGATGGCCGAACGCTCCGGCTCGCTTTTCCGCAGCTCACAGAAGAACGTCGCAAGGATCTCGTGAAGGTCATCAACAACATGGCAGAAGATGGCAAAGGCAAGATCCGCGGCCATCGACGTGCGGTACGAAAAGATCTCGAAGAGGTCGAAAAGGATGGTGGAGTCGGCTCGGACGAGATCGAGCGGGCGGAAAAGACCTTGGACGATTTGACCAAATCGCATGAGAACGACATCGACGATGCGCGCGATGCCAAGGAAAAGGAACTGCTCGAGGTCTAGGGTCTGCCGCTCGCATGGCACTAGTCTCAGCCCGTGGAGGAATCTGGCGTGGACAACTACGACAACGAGTTTGATGAGGACAACCCTGAGGCGGGGCGTTCCGTCTTCGGGGATGAGGCCGACACGAGCTCTGGGGCCTCGGTGTTTGGTGATCCGCCAGCTGAACCGTCGGCCTTCGAAGAGCCTGGAGCAGTGCAGGACTCAGGCGTGCCAGGCGACAGCGTGTTCGGTGACGGTGCGCAGCAGTCCGTGTTTGGTGACCCAGAACCCACGTCGGATACATGGATGGACCCAGATGCCAGCGGCACGTCGACCGAGCCCGCATCCGTCTCGCTCGACGATTGGACGACGCCTGGGACCGACCACACGGTCGCTCTAGACGTGGAACCGGGTGATGAGGACGATCTCGATGCATGGTCGGATCTTTCGGGTTCGGCGCCGGCGTGGGGCGAGGGCGTCGAGGAGACCGAGGCACCGCAGGCTTGGGACCCGGGCCCAGTTCCAGATCCCGATGAGCCAGCGGTTGTGCAGATCGGTGGGGAATCGAGCGAACGCTTCTTCACCTACGACGATCAGGTCGATGCAGACCCCAATGACGACGGCTTCAGTGATGACGGCGGCGCACGGGGTCGCGACATGCAGTCAGCGGTCATCACTGGCGTCGCTCTTTTGGCCATCGCCGTCGTTGCGATAAACCTTGGACCACTGGTCGCTCTGGCCCTGATCGTTATTGTCGTAGCCCTTTCAGCGGGTGAGTTTTTCAACGCCCTCCGAGTGGCTGGCTATCAGCCGGCGACTCTTCTCGGTTTGGCTGCCTCGGTAGCGATGCCGATTGCGGTCTACTTCCGAGGTACACAAGCCGTATCCCTCGTGCTAGCCCTCTCGATCGTGTTTGCGCTGCTCTGGTTCCTCGCAGGAGTGGCGACCGAGATGCCGGTGATGAACATTGGAGTGACGCTCCTCGGCATCGTCTATATCGGTGTTCTTGGTAGCTTCGGTGCGGCGCTTCTCGAGGTGGCAAGTCGCGGTGGGCTGAACGGCGACGACGGTACGGGCCTGTTGCTTGCAGCGATCGTGGTCACGGTCGGTTATGACGTCGGGGCCTTCTTTGCCGGAAGAAGCTTCGGGCGAACGCCGCTTGCAGCGGTCAGTCCCAACAAGACAACGGAAGGGCTGATCGGCGGATCGGTCGCCAGCCTCATTGCCGCAGTCGTGTTCTTTGGTGTGATCAATCTGGTCGAGCCATTCGAGACGTACGGGACATGGACCGATGCGCTGCTGCTCGGGGTCGTTGGAGCCGTCGTTGCGCCGCTGGGTGACCTTGGCGAATCGTTGATCAAACGAGACCTCGGCATAAAGGACATGGGCTCGGTCTTGCCTGGCCACGGTGGCTTCCTCGACCGATTCGATGCGCTTCTGTTCGTCTTACCGGCCGTGTACTTCTTCGCCGAAGCAGTGTTCTACGTCAGCTAGTTTCTTCCGCTCGTTCCTGTTTCCCGCTCGTTCCTCGCACCAGCTGTCGCAATCCGTCGCTGCGCTCCTCGATGCTCGGCTGCTGCGCCGGAGTCACCTATCCGTCGCTCGTCCCTGGCTCCTGGGTGCTGGCGTTCTGCTGGTCTGACCCCGCTACTGCGTTTCTGTGCACGCTGAGGTGCCTTGGTGGCCTCTGGTGCTGCACAGATTCCCGATCGAGTTTCTGTGCACGCTGAGGTGCCTATGTGGGGTCTGGTGCTGCACAGAAACTCTGGCTGGTGGGGGTGTGTTGCAAGCCGGAGGTGATCGACCACGAAGGCTTCCGCGGATGTCGGGCGGAAGCCCCGAGGTGCTACCGATTTCGACCAGGAGTGTCGAGACGTGATCGTGGAAGTCCCGACGAGTAGCACTCCACTTAGGCTGTGAGACATGGTCAGCGTTTCAGTGATGGGTGCGACGGGTTCGATCGGATCGCAGACGCTCGACATTGTTCGTTCCTCCGATGGCCACTTCGATGTTCAGGCCCTGAGTGTCGGATCCTCGGTCGATGGACTCCTCCCTCTGATCCACGAGTTTCAACCAGAGGTCGTCGTGGTCGCCGATGCAACCAGGCACGACGAAGCCGTCACGAAGATCGATTCGAGCGTGCGAGTCCTCTCTGGCGACGATGGTCTCCGAGAGGCCAGTGCCACAGCGGACATCGTGATCAATGGTGTCATGGGCTTCGCCGGGCTCGCCGTCACGCTGTCGGCATTGGAGCACGGCAAACGGCTCGGACTCGCAAACAAGGAGTCGTTGATCGCTGCCGGCCCGTTGGTACAAGTTGCGCGCGCCACCCCAGGTGCTGAGTTGTTACCCGTCGACTCGGAACACTGTGCGCTCCACCAGTGCCTTCGGGCATCTCACGACGGGCAAGGGGTCGATCGCCTTGTGCTCACCGCCTCGGGCGGGCCATTTCGCGGCCGTACGCAAGCGGAACTGGCCATGGTCACCATCGAAAATGCGTTGGCACATCCGACATGGTCGATGGGCCCGAAGATCACAATCGACTCTTCCACGCTGATGAACAAGGGTCTCGAGGTGATCGAGGCCCATGAACTCTACGGAGTGCCATACGACCAGATCGACGTTGTTGTGCACCCACAGTCCATCGTCCACTCGATGGTGGCCTATTCCGACGGGTCGACAATCGCCCAGCTGTCGCAACCAGATATGCGCTTGTGTATCGCGTACTCGTTGGCATACCCAGACCGGTATTCCGAGCCGTTTGGTGCAATGGATTGGACCGAAGCCTTGTCCCTCGACTTCGAGCCCCCCGACAGACACGCATTTCGCTGCCTCGATCTGGCCTACGAGGCGGGTCGAATCGGCGGAACTGCGCCCGCGTGGCTGAGCGCCGCCAACGAGGTGTGTGTGGAGGCTTTTCTCGAAGGCCTCATGCCATGGACTGGAATAGCCGAAACCAATGAAGAGTTGATGGAAGAGCATGACGGTGCTCCAGCCGACAGTCTCGAAGCTGTACTCGAAGCCGATAACCGGGCTCGCGAACGCACGTGGAGTCGAATACGTGAAACCCTGTAACCAATGACCGATCTCCTCAAAGCACCAGAAAGCGAACCCGAGCAATCGGTGTCGGCACAAGCTGACGACGAACTGGGAATCCAGCCTGGACGCTTCGTCGGCCTTCTTGGCGTGATCGGGGCCATGGCCGTGTTGGGTGGGTGGGAGTTGCTTCTCATCGTTGCGATCCTTGTTGCCTGCATCGTGATTCATGAGGCCGGGCACTATTTGACTGCTCGCTGGTCCGGTATGAAGGCGACCGAGTTCTTCATCGGATTCGGACCACGAATCTTTGCGTGGCAGCGGGGAGAAACCACCTACGGTCTCAAGGCATTGCCGTTGGGCGCATACGTGCGAATCATCGGGATGAACAACCTTGACGATGTCGACCCAGCCGATGAGCCTCGGGCGTACCGAAACGCTGCCTGGCACAAGCGGTTCTTGACCGTCGCTGCTGGTCCAGCAACACACTTCGTCATCGCGATCCTTCTTGCCGGAGTCGCAATCTGGCAGTTCGGTGAAGAGGTCGAAGGCCAGTGGGCCGTCGGAGACGTGATTCCCCTCAGCGCAGCAGAGGCTGCCGGTATCGAAAGCGGAGATCAGCTTCTTCGAATCGATGGCCGATCGGTCGAAGACTTCGACAATCTCGCTGGCGTTGTTCCCGACGTCCAGGGCGAACTCGTTGCGATCGATCTCGTTCGTGATGGTGAAGTGCTGACGATCGACGCGCGTATTGGTGAACGACTCACCGCCGAGGGATCCACGGGCTATTCCGGATTGTATGAGGGCGATGTCCTCGTGGGAATCGATGGCGTCGAGGTCGAGAACTATGCGGCCTTCGCTGCCCGTGCCGAACAACACATCGGCGAAACGGTCGAGGTCGACGTGGTGTACGGACGGCGACTGCAAACCGAGCTGGTGACGATCAATACGGTGAACACGAGCGAGGGTGCCGTCAACGGTTTCCTTGGCATTTCGGAAGGTACGGTGCGTGAGCGTCTGCCACTGACCGAGGCCGCCTCACAGGCGGTCCCGACAGTGTGGGATGGGACAAAACAGCTCGGCTCCCGCTTCGGTCAGCTCTTTTCGTCAGTCGATGGTTGGCGAGGATTGTTTGCACTCCCACCGACCGAGGGTGCGACGGTCGTAGATTCTGGGCCGGTACTGACGGACCAGCAGCGACCCCAAGCAGAGCTCGACGAGAATCGTCTCCTATCGATTGTGGGAGCTGTGGGCCTCGGACAACAACTCGTCGGCGAGGGCGTCGCAACCGTCCTCATCTTCTTCGTCGGTCTCAACATCTCGCTCGGAATGATCAATCTCGTTCCACTGCTTCCGTTTGACGGAGGACACATGGCTGTTGCCACCTATGAGCGAGCGCGATCGTTCGGGGGTCGTGTTCATCGTGTCGACGCGGCGCGGCTTCTGCCGCTCACCTACGCCGTTCTTGCCTTCATGATGCTCGTTGGCGGAATCGCGATCGTTCGCGACCTCGTCGACCCAATTCAGCTGTAGCTCTGAGTTGCCCGTTTCGCTCCAGCTGTCGCTGCTGGTCCAGAAAGATGTGAGCCTCTCTACACATGAATGAATCGCCTCGGGCAAGAGGGGAGCGATGCTCGCGGAGCGACCGTGAGTGTTTCCGCGGTGCTCGACCGGAAGTGTCGAGCTGTTGAAGTAGCGTGAGATCGTGCACTTCGATCATTCATTCGACCGGAAGAAGACCAAGCAGATCATGGTCGGCGATGTTCCCGTCGGTGGGGGTGCGCCCATCACCGTCCAGTCGATGACGATCACCAAGACAGCTGATCATGAGGGCACGCTGCAGCAGATCTATGCTCTCGCCGGAGCAGGAGCGGACATCGTTCGCTGCACGTGCAACAAGCCCGAAGCCGCCGAAGGTCTCGCTCGTATCGTGCCGCGATCGCCGGTGCCAATCATTGCCGACATTCACAACAATCACCGCATGGCGCTCGCAGCGCTCGACGCGGGCGTGCATTGCCTCCGATTGAATCCCGGCAACATCACCGATCCGTCCAAGATCAAGCTCATCGCTCAAGAGGCGAAGGACCGGAACGTTCCGATCAGGATCGGGGTCAACGGCGGCTCCCTCGACTCGTCGCTGTACGACGCGGACCGCGGCGTGACTCCCGAGGCCCTGGTCGAATCAGCGTTGCGAGAGATCTCGTACTTCGACGAGGTCGGGTTTGATCTGGTCAAGATCTCCGTCAAGGCCAGCAGCGTGCCACTGATGATCGAGGCGTATCGTCAGCTGTCCGAGGTGACCGACTACCCGCTTCATCTCGGAGTGACCGAGGCTGGTCCGCCCCCGGCAGGCACCATCAAGGCAACGGCTGGGATCGGTACGCTGCTCGCCGAGGGCATAGGGGACACGATCCGTTACTCATTGACCGCTGATCCGGTCGAAGAAGCGCGGGCAGGCAGAACTCTTCTCGAGGCGCTCGGTCTGCGGGAGCGCAAGAATGTCGACCTCATCGCGTGCCCGAGCTGTGGGCGTGCCGAGATCGACGTGTACAAGGTGGCAAACGATGCGGTCGCTGCGTTCGAGGATCTCAAGATTCCACTCCAGGTCGCCGTGATGGGGTGTGTCGTGAACGGGCCAGGCGAAGCGCGTGACGCCGATCTGGGGATCGCTGCTGGCAACAAGCGCGGGCATTTGTTCGTGAAGGGTGTCAATGTCGCGGTCGTCCCCGAAGACGAGATGGTGGACCAGCTCGTCGACTGGGCAATTTTCTTGCACGAGCAGGGCGTCGAAGCCACGATGGCACGCGCGGAGACAACACGTGACTCGGCCCGCCGAGCCGCCGACGAAGACCGTGCTCGGAATCTCGACGAACGCGGCGAGGATGCGAACGCCGCCGAAACCAAGATTGACCTGATCCGAAAGCGCAAGGAAGACAGCGCCATCTGATGGCTGATGTCATCGTCCCGTTCCGTGATGCGGTCGACTCGGGATTTCCAGCGATCTGTGCGATCAGCGGAGCTCGCGCGGATGGCGCGGTGAAGCTACGCGTCGATCGCACGTGGAAGCGATGGAGGTCGCCGACGATCCGGGTGCCACTCAGCGGACCGATCTTCAGTAAATGGTCGAGGCGCCAGAGCATCCACATCAAGGCTCGGGCCTTGGCGTCGGTGCTGACAGCCCTGGGCGTGGTGATCGCATTCCGAAACGGACTGCTTGCGATCGCTGTGCTCGCGGTGGCGATCATGATTCATCTGGTGGATCTCTGGGCGGAGCGAACAATCGGTGACTTCCAGCCTGCGCTGGAGCGCCAAGGCACCGAACTCTTGATATCGGGGGTTCATCCACGTTTTGCTGAAGCGGTGCAGGAAACCCTTCGGGATTGACCAACGGCAAGCCCTGACCACGAGAACCGTGCAAGACGTGGTCGTTTCGCCTGCTTGCGATAGCATGTTCGCTGCACGCAATTACGGGCCCAACCGGATCTGAATGACGCGAGCGTGGGCTTTCGGGCCCACGCTTTTCTTGTTCCCGGGCCTCTACTTGCGGCCAGACGGCACGGAGGAGGTTGAACATGAGCGACAAACAAGATGGTCTCGTTGCCAAGTTCTCCAGCCTCGTGCTCCCGATCACTGATGATTTCGACTGTGAACTGGTCGATGTCGACTATGCCAACGGGGTGATGAAGGTCATCATCGATCAGCCCGCTGGGCTGTTGAGCCAGACGCTGATTGAAGTCACCAAGGCTGTTTCACGGATGGTTGATGCCGAGGATCCGATCCCAGGACGATTCACCCTCGAAATCACGAGTCCTGGTGTCGAACGTCCACTCAAGAAACCCGAGCACTTTCGCCGTTCGGTCGGTGAAGACATCAGCATCAAGACGATGCCCGATGTCGACGGAGAGCGTCGGGTCGACGGTGTGCTGCTGTCGAGTGATGAGTTTGGCGTCACGGTGAATACCGATGGCGGCGAACGTACCCTGCGCTACGGCGAAATCCGGAGTGCCCGAACAGTCTTTGCATGGGGCCCGGCACCAAAGCCTGGTGGCCACAAGACGAGCTCCCCGCGTGGGGGCGAACTCGCAAAGTCCACGAAGAAAGGTCAGCTTGCCGATGAACGCTGAGATGCTCGAAGCCCTGCAGGCGCTTGCCCGTGAGAAGGGAATTTCAGTCGATGCGCTGTTCGCAGCGCTCGCCGACGCGCTCGAATCTGCCTACAAGCGGATGCCCGATGCTTATGAGTACTCCTGGGTCACCATCGATCCAGAAACCATGGACATTCGCGTGATGGCTCAAGCACTCGACGAAGAAGGTGAGATCGTCGGTGATGAGCTCGACGTGACTCCCGAGAACTTCGGGCGAATCGCGGCCCAGACGGCGCGACAAGTCATGACCCAGCGTATCCGTGAAGCCGAACGCGAGCTGAAGTACGAGGAGTACGCGGGCCGAGAGGGCGACATCGTCACGGGCATGATCCAGCAGACCGACGCTCGATACACGCTCCTCGATCTCGGTCGGGTCGAGGCATTGTTGCCGCAGTCCGAGCAGGTCATGTTCGAACGCCCCGAGCCGAATGCCCGGCTGAAGGCGTACATCGTCGAGGTTCGAAAGACTGCGAAGGGCCCGCAGATCGTCGTAAGTCGTACCCATCCCGGCCTCGTTCGTCGTCTGTTCGAACTCGAGGTTCCCGAAATCGCCGATGGGATCGTCGAAATCCGTGCATGCGCACGTGAACCCGGGCACCGCACCAAGATCGCCGTCTACTCGAACGATCCAAATGTCGACCCGGTCGGTGCCTGCGTAGGCGCCCGCGGTGCGCGCGTCCGTCAGGTGGTCACCGAGTTGCGAGGCGAGAAGATCGACATCGT
Source organism: uncultured Acidimicrobiales bacterium (assembly GCA_905479685.1). Taxonomy (GTDB): domain Bacteria; phylum Actinomycetota; class Acidimicrobiia; order Acidimicrobiales; family SHLQ01; genus SHLQ01. Next base: position 13,048 of record CAJQNJ010000134.1, on the reverse strand, counting down.
GCCGTTCTCCGATGACCTTCCCGACTTTGTGATGAAGGCCCTCTCGCCGGCGAAGGTCAAAGAAGTTCGCATCATCGAAGAAACGGGCACAGCAGAGGTGATCGTGCCCGACTTCCAGCTGTCGCTGGCGATCGGCAAGGAAGGGCAGAATGCCCGTCTCGCTGCGCGACTCACTGGATGGCGAGTTGACATCAAGAGTGAAACTCAGCTCGCACAAGAAGAGGCCTACGGCGATGTCGAATGGGCCGAGGGTGAGTGGGTCGTCGACCCCGAATCCGGAGAACAGGTGTGGAAACCAGCAGACGGTGGCGACGCAATTTCGGCCGAAGACTGGACAGAAGCAGTCGACAACGATGAGCCAGACGCCGGTGGCGACGAGGCTCCGCTCACGGAAAGTGATGCAGGTGACGAAGCAGCCGCCCAAGAAGGCGCTTCGGAAGAGGAATAGGAATAGGCTGGTTGGCTGACCGCCTCAACGTGGTCGCCCCATTAAAGGACTGAAACAACCCATTGGCAGCAAAGATACGCGTCTACGAACTCGCTCGAGAGCTGGGGCTCAGCAATGCTGAGACCCTTGACCTCTGTGACGCGCTCGGAATCGGAGCGAAGAGTCATTCGTCGAGCATCGTCGATGCCCAGGCAGACCGCGTTCGTCGAAAGGCCGAGCGCGAGGGCCTGATTCGAGAAGTACAGCCCGAGGAAGAGAAGCCTGAGAAGGCCGAACCCGCCGAGAAAAAGGCAGCGGTATCGACCAAGAAGCCGCCTCCGAAGAAGAAGCCTGCCGAAGTCGCCCCGGTTCCTGCAGCAGCGCCCGAGCCGACTCCAGAACCTGTCGCGGCAGTCGAGGCTCCCGAGCCTGCGGTAGTCGAGCCTGTCCCAGAGCCCGTCGCCGTTGAACCAGTAGTGAGCGATCCCGTCGTTGAAGCGGCCGGAGATCAAGAGCTGCCGAAGGGAATCGTTTCTTCGAAAGACTCGCGGCGCCCTGTCGCTGAGGGACCGGTCCCTCCACCTCCAACGGCAACACCAAAACCGGCTCCACAACCCAAGACCGAACCCGAAGCGCCCGCCGCTGAAGCCCCCACACCTCCTTCGATCGAGTCCGATCCGAAGAAGGACGCCCCGAAACCTCCAGGTCCAGTATCTGGCTCAGGCCGACCGATTCCTCCACCTCCCGGTCCGCCACGATCACAGTCTGGCAAACCGATTCCGCCACCCCCAGGTCGGCCTGGCGGGCCTCGCACGGCCCCAGCAGGAGGCCCCGGCGGCACACGAAGCGGCGGATATGGCGGCGGTCCTCCACGCAGTGGAGCCCCGGCCCGCCCCGGTACCGGAGGACCGCGTCCGGTTCCTGGCGCAGGCGCTCCCCCCGCTGGTGGTGGTGGTGGACGTCCAGGTGGTGGCCGTCCAGGTGGCCCCGCTGGCCGCCGACCTCCGAAACGAAAGGGTCGTCGTCGTCGCAATCGCGAAGAGCTGCAGCCGATGAACGTCCCGAGCTACAGCTCCGATGACGCTCCGGTCCCGACCGGCATGGTCGTGATCGAACGAGCCATCACGCCGCTCGACCTCGGCCCGAAGTTCAACCGAACTGCAGCAGACGTGGTTCGTTTCATGATGCAGCAGGGCGAAATGGTCACGGCGACCCAGTCGCTGAGCGACGAACTGATCGAGGCCTTCGCCAAAGACCTCGACGCTGAGGTCAAGCTGGTCGACCCCGGTGAAGAACAAGAGGTCGAGCTGCGCAAGATGCTCGGTTTCGAAGATGAGGATGACGCATCCGAAGACGATGCACCGATCCGTCCTCCCGTGATCACGGTCATGGGACACGTCGATCATGGCAAGACCAAGCTCCTCGACAACATTCGTCGGGCGAACGTCGTCGAGGGCGAAGCAGGCGGTATCACCCAGCACATCGGTGCATATCAAACCGTTCGCGGTGGGAATACGTTGACCTTCATCGATACCCCAGGTCACGAGGCCTTCACCGCAATGCGCTCACGTGGCGCACAAGCAACCGACATTGTGATCCTCGTCGTAGCCGCCGACGATGGCATGATGCCTCAGACCATCGAGGCGCTCAATCACGCCAAGGCGGCGAACGTGCCGATCGTGGTCGCAATCAACAAGATCGACCGAGAGAACGCAAACGTCAACCGAGTCATGACCCAACTCGCCGAACACGAGTTGATTCCAGAGTCCTTCGGTGGTGACACGATCGTGCAAGAGATTTCGGCTCTGCAGGGGATCGGAATCGATGATCTCCTCGATCAGCTCGTTGTTGTTGCAGAGCTCGAAGACCTACGGGCGGATCCGAACGAGCGTGCCCAGGGGGTCGTGCTCGAGTCGAATCTCGACATCGGTCGTGGGCCCGTTGCGACGGTGCTCGTCCAAGAGGGGACTCTGCGCGTTGGTGATCCAATGGTTTCGGGAGCGGCCTGGGGCCGTGTCCGAGCGCTGATCAACGACAAAGGCGAGAACGTCAAAGAGGCCGCACCATCTACTCCCGTTCAGGTCCTGGGATTGAGCGACGTAGCCGAAGCGGGCGACGACTTCGTCATCGCGCCGAGCGAGAAGGTGGCCTCGAAGGTCGCGGACACCCGGGAACACTGGCATCGTCAGTCGAGCCTCGGCCGAGATTCCTCCGCCACGAGTGGTGGCGCACGTCTCGAGGACATCTTCGAGCAGATCCAGCGCGGCGAGGCTGCCAACCTCAACCTGATCATCAAGGCTGACGTGAATGGTTCGCTCGAGGCGGTCACCGACTCGCTGCGCAAGCTCGAGACGCCAGAGGTCAAGCCGATCTTCGTGCATCGCGGGGTTGGTGGCATCACGGAGAACGACATCGCACTCGCTGCCGCCTCGAACGCCACGATCATTGGGTTCAATGTCCGACCGGACCGGAAGGCCCGAGAGACCGCTGAATCCGAGAACGTCGAGATTCGAACCTACGAGATCATCTACAAGCTCCTCGAAGACATCGAATCGGCGATGGTCGGTATGCTCGCTCCGGAGTTCGAGGAGATCGTGACTGGCGATGCTGAGGTTCGCGAGATCTTCACCGTGCCAAAGATCGGCAAAATCGCAGGCTGTTACGTGCAGAACGGTGTCATCACGAGAAACTCCAAGGTTCGGTTCATTCGCGAGGGAACGATCATATGGAAAGGCGAAGTCAAATCGCTTCGCCGCTTCAAAGAGGATGCCCGAGAGGTCGCCGCAGGTTATGAATGTGGTATCGGCTTGTCCGACTTCCAAGACCTGAAAGACGGCGACACGATCGAGACCTACGAGGAGCGCGAGATCGAGCGTTCGATCTCGTAGCGTCTACGCCGCGGCATGCACGTATTTGCTCTCGAACGACGATTCCGGTTTCTCCGATGAGTTCTCGGCGTCGTCATGTTCACAACTCAGGACGCGACCAAGGCGCGCAGCGAAGCTCGCGTCTCAATGAGTTGCTTCGCGAGATCATCGCAGAAGAGCTCAATCGGATCGATGATGAACGCCTCGAGTGGGTGAGTGTCACCCACGTCAAGACCGACCGCAGTCTCGATCGTGCCGTCGTGATGTACACGGCTGCGCTCGGTAGCGCGGATGACGAGGCCGCACTCGTCGACGTGTTCGAGGAGCATCGAAAGAGGTTGCAGGCAGCGATCGGTCGCCAGACAACGTTGCGTCGCACCCCGCCTCTCAGCTTCGAGCCCGACCTGCACCTTCGCAACGCCAGCCGGATCGAAGACCTCCTCGCAGCCGAACGCAACCGTCCTGGATCCAGCGATGTCGAGAGCGAACTCGAGGAGAGTTCTGGACTGGAAGTGTCCGGTGATGGGGGTTCTGGACTGGAAGTGTCCGGTGATGGGGGTTCTGGACTGGAAGTGTTCGGTGATGGGGGTTCTGGACTGGAAGTGTCCGGTGATGGGGGTTCTGGACCGGAAGTGTCCAGCGAGTAATGGCAAAGAGGCGCGATTCTGGCCCGACAGGGTTCGCGATCGTGGACAAGCCGCAGGGTTGGACATCTCACGATGTCGTCGCAAAGGCCCGCGGGGTGTTCAAGACCCGCAAGGTCGGTCATTCGGGGACGCTTGATCCAGATGCCACTGGCGTTCTTCTGCTCGGCGTCGGCAAGGCGACCCGGATTCTTCGATTCCTCGATGGTGCAACGAAGTCATACACCGGAGAGATCCGTTTCGGTTCCGAAACCGATTCGCTCGACTCGACGGGGGTGATCACCGCTACACATTCGATGGCGCCGATCGACATTGCGGCCGCCAGGGTTGCCGCGCGAGCGCTGACCGGAGCGATCGAACAGATCCCTCCGATGGTCTCGGCCAAGAAGGTCGATGGGAAAAGGCTGCATGAGCTCGCCCGTGCGGGGGTCATCATCGACAGGAAAGCCGTTCCCGTCACCGTCCACCGATTCGATCTGACACCGACGGCGGACCCGATGGTCCTTCGATGTGAGGTCGATTGCTCGGCGGGTACCTACATCCGGTCGCTCGCCGCCGATCTTGGCTCGGCACTCGGCGGCGGGGCGCATCTGCACGGTCTGCGGCGGACAGCGATTGGTTCGTTCAGCGAGGCCGATGCTCTGCCTCTCGAACGTGCTGAACTTCGCCCAGCCGCAGAATTCGTGCGCGACCTCGGATTGATCGTGGTGTCCGACGCCGTGGCCAACGATGTGCGTCATGGCCGAATACTCGAGCGGGAACGAATTGGGGTCGAGGGCTCTGGCCCGTACCCTTTGGTCGACGAGCGCGGCGAACTTCTCGCAGTGTACGAACCCCATCGAGGAACGACGGTGAAGCCGGCCGTCGTCCTCGCAGAACCCCCCAAACCCGAAGAGCAGACTTTGCTCGGCCCGCCGGAGGATATGGCGTGAAGATCATTCGTGACAGAGACGACCAATGCATCGATGCGTCAGTGCTGACGACGGGGGCCTTCGACGGCGTGCACCTCGGACACCAAACGGTCATCAGCGAGGTGAAGCGCCGTGCATTGGAGCGTGGCGTCGCTTCGGCTGTGGTGACATTCGACATTCACCCTGCGGTGATTGTGCGCCCGGATTCGGCGCCGAAGATCCTGACCCGACTGCCACGAAAGCTCGAACTGCTCGAACAGCTCGGCGTCGACGTCGTGTACGTCATCGAATTCGATGAGGCCAGAGCATCAACGCGCGCCGAGGACTTCGTGCGCGAGGTGTTTGTTGAGCGTCTACATGCGAAGGAGATTCTTGTCGGGAGCGACTTCCACTTCGGAAAAGGTCGTGAAGGTACCGTCGACTTCCTGTCGAAGCAAGGCCGAGAGCACGGGTTTTCTGTCGAAGGGCTGGAGCTGATCCGCGCTTCAGAGGATGCAACCGAGCCGGTGTCATCGACGGCTATCCGGCGGGCTCTGATTGGCGGCCAGGTCGAAATCGCGGCACAGATGCTGGGGCGACCATTCGAAATGCACGGCATTGTGACCCAGGGAGACCAGCGCGGGCGCACCATCGGTTTTCCGACCGCCAACGTCGTCTTGCCAAACGACACAGCACGTCCTGCCAATGGCGTGTACGCGTGCCGATATACGACGGTGGACGGAGTCGAGCGGCCGGCCGCGGTAAACGTGGGTGTTCGACCCACGTTCTACGAGTCGGCCGACGCTGCAGTGCTCGAGGCCCACTTGCTCGACTTCGATGGAGATCTGTACGACCAGCTCGCCCGTGTGCAATTCATTCGATTCCTCCGAAGTGAGCGCCGATTCAACGGAATCGATGAACTCAAGGAGCAACTCAGTATCGACATCGTCGAGGCTCGAAACATCCTGTCGGAGATGTGAAGCTGCAGATCGATGGCGGATCGAACGCGCCGATCACGCATGGGGTGCCGTTGGTTGATTGATTCGGTTCCAGACGTGCCGATGGGGGTACGGCGAGGGTCACGCCGGTTTGTACCGCGTGGCTGTTAGTCTTGAAGAGTCCACAAGTAGTGGACCGATGTTGCGGTTCGCCGCAATTTCAACGAACACCGCTCCGGTGTACGTGTGGGCTGCAGGACCACCAACGTGGTCGAGATGCAGGGCCGTACGGCGCGTGGAGCTGGGTCCTACGCCCAAGGAACACATATGGAATCTGTACTCCCACCAAAAGACGAGACAATGGCGAGCGTCCGTAAGGCGTTTGGTTTGTCTGAGTCCGACACCGGTTCTCCCGAGGTCCAGATCGCGCTCCTCACGGCTCGCATCTCACACCTCACGGAACACCTGAAGGTCCACAAGAAGGACCATCACAGTCGTCGTGGGCTACTGATGCTCGTCGGTCAGCGTCGTCGTTTGCTCGACTACGTGAAGAACAATGACGTCGAGCGATACCGCGAATTGATCGCACATCTCGGCATCCGCCGATAGGTAGTGAACGAGTGGCCTCTCGGCCGCTCGTTTCGCGTATGGCCCATCGTTCCTGCAGAGGAGTTGGACCAACGTTCGAGCTGGTTTGACCAGCGCGAACAACGAAGCACAGAGGTCGAAACGCGACCTCGTCCGGCAACGTGCCGGACACAGATGAACACCCGGCAGGGGCCGGGTAAAGGAGAGCCTTTCATGGCTGAAATACACAACGTCGAGGACGCCGTACTCGGCGCCACCGACAAAATCATGTCGTTCGAGACCGGCCGCATGGCCAACCTCGCCGACGGTTCCGTACTTGCCCGATTGGGCAACACAATGGTCCTCGTGACCGCAACAGCAAGCGACAAGCCACGCGATGGTGCGAGCTTCTTCCCACTCACCGTGGACATGGAAGAGCGCAGCTACGCTGCCGGCAAGATCCCGGGCTCGTTCTTCCGTCGTGAAGGACGCGCCAGCGAGGCAGCGATTCTCGTCGACCGTCTTACCGATCGTCCGCTTCGTCCGAACTTCCCGGATGGATTCCGCAACGACGTGCACATCGTCGGAACGATCTTTGGAGCAGATCAAGAGAACCCATACGACGTTCTCGCAATCAATGCAGCTTCGGCGGCGTTGACGATCTCGCGCATCCCGTTCGAGGCGCCTGTCGGCGCTGTCCGAGTCGCATATACGACCGAGGGCAAGTGGATCCCACATCCCACCTATCAAGAGAGCGCTGAAGCAACCTTCGACATGGTCGTCGCTGGTCGTCTTCTCGAAGATGACGACGTGGCGATCATGATGGTCGAAGCGGGTGGCACCGAAGCTGCCTGGAATGCCTACGAAGGCGGCGCACCGAAGGTGGACGAAGACGCACTTGCAGCGGGCCTCGATGCCTCGAAGAAGTGGATCCGTCAGGCCATCGAGCTCCAAGAAGCACTGGCCGAAAAAGTTGGAACCATCGAGAAGATGGACATCGTCACCATGGGTGATTACACCGACGAGGTCCTTGCCGCTGTCGAGGGGTACCGCGATCAGATCGCTACAACTCAGATGATCAAGGACAAGATGGAGCGCCAGAGCGCCGAGTCCACCCTGAAAGACGAAGTCAAGGCCGCGTTGGCCGAGCAGTTCCCAGCAGACTCCGGTGGCATCAGCGGAGCGTTCAACGCAGTGAAGAAGAACGTCGTGCGAAAGCGCATCGTCGAAGAGGGCATTCGCATCGACGGTCGCAAGACCGACGAACTTCGTCCGCTTTCATCCGATGTCGACTTGGTGCCAACCGCACACGGTACTGGCTTGTTCCAACGCGGTGACACGCAGGTTCTGAACATCACGACCCTCGGTATGGGTCGCATGGATCAGATGATCGACGGTATCGACCCCATCGATCGCAAGCGCTACATGCACCACTACAACTTCCCACCGTTCTCCACTGGTGAGCCCGGGTTCATGCGTGGACCGAAGCGCCGTGAGATCGGTCATGGAGCGCTCGCCGAGCGCGCCGTTCTTCCGGTCATTCCTTCGATGGAGGAGTTTCCGTACACGCTTCGTCTCGTCTCAGAGGTTCTGGCCTCGAACGGGTCGTCCTCGATGGCTTCGGTGTGCGGCTCGACTCTGTCCTTGATGGACGCCGGCGTGCCGATCAAGGCGCCCGTGGCTGGAATCGCAATGGGCCTCGTCAAGATGGACGATCAGTACATCACGCTGACCGATATTCTCGGTGCCGAAGATGCCATGGGTGACATGGACTTCAAGATCACTGGCACGTCCGAGTTCATCACTGCGCTTCAGCTCGATACGAAGATCGACGGCATTCCCGCCGATGTGCTCTCGAGTGCACTGCAGCAGGCAAAGGTCGCCCGCCTGGCGATCCTCGAAAACATGCTGGCAACGATCCCCGAGCCACGCCCCGAGGTTGGTCCTGCAGCTCCGAAGATCGTTTCCTTCGAGATCCCGATCGACAAGATCGGCGAAGTGATCGGTCCAAAGGGCAAGGTCATCAACGCGATTCAGGCCGAAACCGGTGCCGATCTCTCGGTCGACGACGATGGCATGGTCGGCATCGTTGCGATCGCCTCGCCAGACCGAGCAAAGGTTGATGAGGCGGAACGCCAGGTTCGTTTGATCCTCGATCCGCCGACCGCTGAAGTCGGCGAGGTATACCAGGGCAAGGTCGTGAACATCACCAAGTTTGGTGCGTTCGTGAACATCTTGCCTGGTCGTGACGGTCTTGTTCACATCTCCAAGCTCGGTGGCGGCAAGCGCATCGACAAGGTCGAGGATGTCGTCTCGCTGGGTGATGACATCGAAGTCAAGGTCGAAGACATCGATCCCAACGGCAAGATTTCACTTCGTCCCACCGCTGACGGTGGCGACGATGAGGCTGGTGCCGCGGATTCGAGCAACTCCAACGACGACCGTGGATCACGAGATCGCGGTCGCGACAGCGGTGATCGTGGTGGACGTGACCGAGGCGACCGCAACGGCGGGGACCGCGGTGGACGCGATGACAACAACGCGTCCACCTCGAGCGACCGAGAGGTCGCCTCGTTCGAGGACAGCTTCGATGCTGAGCTCGCCGATGAGTTGGGCGATCTTGGCCCCGCACCGAAGTCGAACCGCGGTGGACGCGGCCGTCGCCGGTAGCGACTCGACAACTTGACTGACCGTCAAACCATTCAAAAGACGACACTCGGTAACGGCCTTCGGGTCGTTACCGAGTCGATCGTCGGGTCGCGCAGTGCGTCGATCGGAGCATGGTTTGCGGTCGGATCTCGCGATGAGACCCCGGAGCGATCCGGGGTCTCGCACTTTTTGGAGCATTTGCTGTTCAAGGGCACCGAAGATCGATCAGCTCGCGTCGTGGCCGAGATGATCGACGGGGTTGGTGGGGACATGAATGCCTTCACCGCACGCGAGCACACGGCGTTCTACGCCCGTGTGCCCAGCAGCGCCCGGGAGACGACAGCCGATGTGTTGTTCGACGTTCTGCGACGCCCGGCGCTTCGTGAGAGCGACGTCGATGCCGAACGGCTTGTCATCAACGAAGAACTGATCGCCGCATACGACACCCCAGATGATGTCGTGCACATCGTGTTGTACGAGGCGCTCTTTCCCGAACACGCCCTCGGGCGAGAGGTGCTCGGGGATCCCGAATCCATCCGTGCAATGCGTTCTGATGACATTGCTGAGTTTCATGCCCAGTGGTATCGACCGGCGAATCTCGTCATCGCTGCCGCGGGCGATATCGATCATGATGCCATCGTCGCGATCGCCGACTCACACTTCGGTGACTTGGAGATCGGCGAGCAGCCGAATCGCGTCCGTGTCGGAGGGTCGACGCCGTCGCCAACGATCGTGGGAACCGAGCTTCCAGTCGAGCAGCTACATGTAGCACTCGGGTGGCGAGGTCTCTCCCATGATGACCCGCGACGATATGCCCTGGCGATCGCGAATCAGATCCTTGGTGGCTCACCGTCTTCTCGTCTCTTCCAGAGCATCCGCGAGGATCAGAGTCTGGCGTACACCGTGTTCTCGTCTACCTCGGGGTATGCCGATGTGGGCTCGGCAAGTGTCTATGCCGCGACCTCGACTCAGCGAGGTCCCGAATTGTTGGCCGCGCTCACCGACGAGATGGCGGCGCTCGTCGAGGCTGGTGTGACCGACCATGAGCTCGAGTTGGCTCGCACGGGCTTTGAAGGTTCGGTGATCTTGGGCCTCGAAGATTCGGGTTCGCGAATGAGCAGAATCGCTACGAGCGAGGCGCTGCGTGGCAACATCGTTCCGATCGACATCTTTCTCGAACGACTCAACGCTGTGAGTATCGACGACGTGAACTCGGTGATCAGCGATGTCTACGGGGGTGATGTCATCACCTCACTGGTCGGCCCTCCCGAAGCGCTTGCAAGCTGCGGCTGTTGACTACCGGCTGGTACTGAATCAACATCATCTCGGCTCGTTGGACCGAACGGGGAGAGGGTGCAATATCATGGCCTCATGATGCGCGTAGCGGTGACAGGGGCGGCCGGACGAATGGGTGGCGAGGTGTGCCGCTCGATCGATGCGGCTGCAGACCTGACACTCGTCGCCGGAGTGGACCCATCGGTAGAAGGCGAAAGCCTGGCACACATCGCCAACGTTTCATCCGATGTGACGATCGCAGGATCGATCGATCAACTCGATCCTGCATCGGTGGACGTCGTGATCGACTTCACCCACCTCGCTGTCAGCCGTACGGTTCTCGACTGGTGTGCGGCCGCTGGAATCCACACCGTTGTTGGGACCACAGGTTTCGACAGTACCGACATCGAGAGATTTCGCCTCGAATTCACCGACAGCAACGCGATCATCGCGCCCAACTTCGCGATCGGTGCTGTGATGATGATGCGAATGGCCGAGCTCGCTGCGCCGTTCTTCGAGACAGCCGAGGTGATCGAGTTCCATCACAATGCGAAACGAGATGCTCCTTCAGGTACGGCAATGATGACCGCGCAGCGAATACAGGCAGCCAAGGAGGCCAGCGACTCCGAGTGGGATGTCGATCCCACTGAGCACGAGGTTGTCGCTGGTGCCCGTGGAGGCAAGGTCGGGGGAGTAGGAGTCCACGGCGTTCGTATGCACGGCATGGTCGCTCATCAAGAGGTCATCTTTGGGACGACCGGTGAGACCCTTACGATTCGCCACGACAGCATTCACCGAGATTCGTTCATGCCAGGGGTACTGCTCGCCGTCCGCCATGTCGCGGAGCGGCCAGGACTGACCATCGGCCTCGACGACCTCTTGTTCGACTGACGACCGGGGGCCGAGACCGTGCTCGCCCAACGTGAGAACTCTTGGCGGAAGTTGACACGATGGCCCACTGAGCAGGCGTCTGCACCTGAATGAACTACCCTCGAACCATGGTTTCGATCGACACACGCCCGGCGGAGGCCGACTCGACCGAACCCTCGATTCGCCCGTACTCGACCGAGGACTTTGCGTGGGCGGTCGCATTGCTCGATGTAACCGGAGGCAGGTATCGGGTCCGTCGCGGGCGAGTAGTCGACGTAGCGGTGTTGCCCGGTCTGATTGCCGTCGATGGGGGGCGAGCAGTCGCCCTCCTGACATTGTCGCGGCATCGAGACGAACTGGAATTCTCTGTGCTTGCCACGACCCCGGGGATCGATGGACAGCTGTCATCAGAGCTTCTTGCAGCCGGCCAGTCATACGCAAGTGAGACATGTCGTCGGGTGTGGGCGATTTGCTCGAACGCAGAGTTCGAGGTGCAACGGTTGCTTCAACGGAACGGTTTTCGACTGTGTGCAGTCAGGCCGGGTGCCATCGAAGCCGCCGCGCTTCAAACGCCGAACACGTTGGCCACTGAGCTCGGAGGAATCCCGGTACGTGATGAGGTCGAGTTCGACCTCTTGCTTCCGTAACGGACGCCGCCATGTTCCTCACCCCGCGGTGGATCGCGTCGCATGTGTTTGCACTCTCACTGGTCGTGGCGTTCATCGGCGCAGGTATGTGGCAGATCGACCGTTTGAACGAGCGGAAGGAAGAGAACACCCTTGTGGAGTCACGAATGGGAGACGTCGAATCGTTCTCCTCGGCCGTGTTCGCTGATCCTGAAACGCTCGAGTTTCGGAGGGTCCGCGTCGAAGGATCGTTCGATGTCGACTCGGAGATTCTGATCGCCAACCGAAGTGATCAAGGGTCTCCTGGATTTTGGATGTGGACCAACTTCGTGACGAGCGAGGGTCAGGATCTGCTGGTCAACCGTGGATTTGTCGGGCGCGGCGTGATCCTGCAAACCGGAGGCGCCGCTCCGCTGTCCGAGGCCGCCCCGACGAAGGGAACGGTCACGATCCAGGGCCTCCTGCGTCGCGGTCTCGATGGGGGGAGAGTCACCGAAACCGGCGATCAGCTGAGTAGACCGGACGCTGAGTTGGCGGTCGAACTTCTTGGACTCGATCCCGGCTTGGATCCCTCGATCTACATGGAACTCGAGGCGCAGGAACCGCCACGAATCTCGTCGATCCCCCAGCCCGTGCCATCCCCAGATCTCAGTGAGGGGCCGCACAGAAGTTATGCATTCCAGTGGTTCACGTTCGCCACGATCGGATTTGTGGGGTACGCAGCAGTCCTGTTGCGGATCCGGCGAGGAGATCAGGAGCGAGGGGATGTACCACATGACCTCGAGCCCAGCGCCCAACCGCCAAGCGTTGGCGTGTAGCCTTTTGAGCAAAGGAGCACATATGGCCCGTTTCGGGAACGTACTGACAGCGATGGTGTCGCCGTTCACCTCCGATGGTGAACTCGATATCAGTGGCGCGCAGACGCTCGCGACCTGGCTCGTCGAGAACGGGAACGATGGTCTGGTCGTTGCCGGGACCACTGGCGAGAGCCCGACGCTCACCCATGACGAACAGATTGATCTCATCTCGGCCGTCGCTGATGCCGTTGACGTACCCGTGATCGCTGGCACGGGAAGTAATGACACGCGTGCGGCAATCGAACTCACGGAGCGTGCCACTGAGGCGGGAGCCGATGGGATTCTGTCGGTCACGCCGTACTACAACCGCCCGTCCCAGGAAGGGCTGGTTGCGCACTTTCGTGCCATTGCGCACTCAACCGATCTCCCGATCATGTTGTACGACATCCCGGGGCGTACCGGCCGAAAGATCGCGACGGAGAACATCATCTTGTTGGC
>CAJQNJ010000133.1 GCA_905479685.1 uncultured Acidimicrobiales bacterium | reverse complement strand
TCGACGATGTACACCGGATCTTCATGCGTGGTCGCATGTGATGTCTCGAACGCCCCACCCTGATCGATCGCGACATCGACGAGCACCGAACCGGGCCGCATCGTCTTGACCATTTCTGCCGTGACGAGTTTGGGCGCCTTGTCACCCTTGACCAGCACCGCACCGACGACGACGTCAGCGTTGGCGACCAACTCCTGTAGGGCAGAACCCGTGGAGTACACGGTCGTGACCGCAGCACCCCAGCGCACCTCGCACGCGTCGAGCACGAGGTTGTTTCGATCGACGATGCTCACGTCGCCGCCGAGACCGATCGCCATCTCGGCTGCATGTTGACCGACCACGCCGCCACCGATGATCACCACCTTTGCTGGTGGCACACCTGGCACCCCACCGATCAGCAGACCCGCGCCACCGTTCGGTGCCTGGAGGAAGTTGGCAGCGGCCTGTATCGACATTCGACCAGCAACCTTCGACATTGGAGCCAGCAGTGGCAAGCCCCCGGCATCATCGGTCACCGTCTCGTATGCAATGCAGGTCGCACCACTGGCGACGAGATCTTTCGTCTGGTCCGCATCGGGCGCGAGGTGGAGGTAGGTGAACAGGGTTTGTCCTTCGCGCAACATGGCACGTTCAACAGACTGCGGCTCCTTGACCTTCACGATCAACTCCGCTGCGCCGAAGACCGCTGCGGCATCACCGGCGATTTCGGCGCCCGCCGAGCCATAGTCATCGTCGCTTGCTCCGATTCCGAGCCCAGCGCCCGTCTCAACAATCACAGAATGACCGAGCTGAGTCAGTTCGCTGACGCTGGCCGGCGTCAGACCCACGCGCATCTCGTTGTTCTTTATCTCTTTGGGCAACCCGACCAACATGTTGATCTCCTCGTCCTCACCAAACGGCACCTGTGTCGTGCATCACACGGTATTCGTCGATCGGTCGAAGATGCATGCAAGTTTGTGCATGGGATCTATGCTCGGTGCACGTTTCTCACATTTGTGGACCAAATTGTCATAGAATCTTCGAATGATTGTTCTCGATGAGTTAGATCATTCGATCCTGACCACACTCCAGGAAGATGGCCGCCTGAGCAACGCCGACCTCGCCGAGAAGATCGGACTGTCAGCATCGGCGTGTCATCGACGGGTGCGTCGACTGGAGAACGACGGGGTCATCGATCGATACGTGGCCATCGTCAACCGGGAACTCGTCGGACGCGGAGTCTCGGTGTTCGTCGAGGTTTCACTCGAGAGCCAACGGGAGGAACTTCTCGACTCCTTCGAGGCTGCGGTGAGCAAGATCCCGCATGTCATGAGCTGTCACCTGATGGCTGGAAACGCCGACTATCTCGTACACGTGACATGTGCAGATGTTGCCGACTACGAGACAATCCATCGCGAACACATGGCGGTCCTACCGGGCGTCACCAGTATCCGAAGCAGCTTTGCGATCCGAACGGTCATCGACACGACAGCCCTCGATCTCGAGAAGCGCTAGATCTGCGAGCCCACCATCGAGGCCGCAGATTATCGTTGTGCGACATGAGCCCAGCCGCCGGTGACCGGATCGATCCCGCTGCAGTTCCGGAACGTTCACTCTCGACCGGCGCTGTCATGCCCGGCATCGGACTCGGCACCTTCGGATCAGATCACATTCCACATGGTCAGGTCGCCAACGCCGTCGATGCGGCAATTGAAATCGGCTACCGCCACTTCGATTGCGCGTCGGTCTACGACAACGAGGCGCTGATCGGAGAGGTATTCACCAAGAACATCGGGCAAACCGTCGAGCGAAACCAGCTCTGGATCAGTTCGAAGGTCTGGAACGACAGCCATCGAGCTGTGGAGTCTGCATGTGAACGTTCTCTCGCAGATCTCGGGATCGATGTACTTGACATGTACCTCGTGCATTGGCCATTTCCAAATTTCCACCCTCCACACTGTTCGGTCGACGAGCGCAACCCCGACGCCGTTCCGTATCGCCACGAAGACTTCATGGAGACCTGGACGCAGATGGAGGCACTCGTCAGTCGGGGACTCGTCCGACACATCGGAACGTCGAACATGACGGTGGCAAAGCTCGATCTCGTTCTCGCCGACGCGTCGATTCGGCCGTCGGTGAACCAGATGGAACTCCATCCCCATCTGCAACAAACGGAGCTACGCACGTACCTGCGCGAGAACAACATCGAAGCGATCGGGTTCTGTCCGATCGGTTCACCCCACCGGCCAGAGCGAGACCGAACCCCAGATGACACCTCGCCCGTGGACGACCCCGTCCTACAGCAGATCGCCGCGTCTCACGGCGTCCACCCCGCGACACTGTGCGTGAAGTGGGCGGTCCAGAGCGGGCACACCCCGATACCGTTCTCCACCAATCCGCGGAACATACGTGCGAATCTCGAGGCCACGGTTTCCGCTCCGCTCGCGGACGACGAGATGGAAGCAATCACGGCCGCGGACCGGAACTGTCGGATGATCAAGGGGCAGGTCTTCTTGTGGAACGAGGGTCAAAAATGGCAGGACCTGTGGGACGAGGACGGCACCATCGCGATGTAGCTGGCGTCAGTCAACAATCAATCGAAGAGACGATCGAACCAGTCGTTTCGAAACGCCCGTCGCTGATCGAAGCGATCGATCAGATGGAGATAGTCGTCGAGACGGTCGAAACTTGCGAGGTTCACGTGGTGGGGCGCGAACACCTTGCCCCAATGCACTCGAGCATCGAACTCCGCCAAGATGTCTCCGACAAGCTCGGCCGACGTCTCCGCGGCCGCCTTATCGGGGCCCCACGTGAAGTGCAGGGCGAGTGATTTTCGTCCATGGTGCGGGCTCATCCAGAGGTCGTCGGCCGCCACAGCTCGAATCTCGCTGACGAGCAGCGCACCGGCAATCTGTTCGCCGATTCGGTGCAGGGCATCGAGCGCATCGCTGGCATGTGACCACTCGACGAAGAACTCCGACTGGATCTCGTCGCCCGCACTCGGTGTGAAGTCGATGCGAAAGTGCGGCAGCCGATCGGACCAGAGGCCAGCCTCACCACGTTGCGCCGTACAGGCGCCTGCGGCGTGGCCACGAATCGGATGCCGATCCTCGCTCGCAATCGTCGCGCCAAAGATCGTCGCGGGCATGTCGACGTGCAGGGGGAGGCGATGCTTGACCCACAGCTGCTCGACACTCCCACCCCACGTCGTGAACCCACTCACGCTGTACCCAAGACCCATGATCTCGTCGATGTTCGCACCGAACACCTCCTGCGGAAGATCGTCATACACGAACTGGGCAACCTCGTACGCAGGCTCGATCTCGAGAGACACCTTGGTCATGACCCCGAGCGCCCCGAGTCCAACCACCGATCCGGTGAAGTCGGCGTCACCGCGAACCAGCCTGCCGACCTCGCCGCTCGAGGTGGCGAGTTCTATGCCCGTGACCGCTGCGGCAAGGCTCTTGTTGTTCACGCCAGAACCATGCGTCCCCGTGCTGATCGCCCCGGCGATCGATATGTGGGGCAGGGATGCCAGATTGTGCAGCGCGAATCCGAGGGGTTCGAGCAACTCTGCCAGCCTGCCGTACGTCATCGAGCCGTTGACCGTGACCTCGGTTCGATCCGCATTGATCTCGAGGTGTTCGCGTGCCACCAATGTGTCGACGATGACCTGTCCGTCTGCGATGTCGTTGAAGGAGTGGCGGGTTCCGAGCGCTCGCACCTTGGGAGTCCTGGCGAGCTCCTCAGCCAGCGCGGAAACCGAAGTCAATTCGATCACGTGCTCCGCGCCGTATTCGTGGTTGCCGGCCCAATTGAACATCCGGCCAGACTAGGTCACACGGTTTTGAACAACCCCGGTTCGACTTCAACCGCCTCACCCCGATGCAGCATCCGAGCAACATGGAGATCTGCGGTACGTCGTTCGACCGTGTGCACAAACGGAATGTCGACATGGGGGCGGTACACGAAGCGCCGAGCGGCCATCTCGTCGAGTGAGTGGGGTTCGGCGAGGAATACCAGCATCTCCTCGTGGCGGCGTCCGATGACCGCATGGAACTTGTCCAACAACTCGAGAAAGCTCGCTCGCCCTTCGATGACACCCCTTTGGTGAAAGGTCACGTAGAACTCAGCCTCTACATCGCGGACGACATGCAGGCTCTTCTCGAACTGTTCGAGGTCGGACCAGACGTCGCCGTAATAGGGACCAAAGCCAGTCAGATCGATATCGGACAAGAAGAAGACGCCGCCATCGATGTGAAAGCCGCTGTGACCACGAGTATGGCCAGGAAGATGCATCGCTGTCACCGACATGCCTCCCAGATCAAAGACGTGGCCATCGGTGAAGCCCTCTGCGTCGGGGCGCGGCGCGTAGTGCAATTCCTCGACAAAGCTGACTGCCTGCTCGGCCCTGGTCGTGGCATCGAAACCGAACACATCGAGCAGGCCATCGAGGCTCCGCGCCCCCGCGAGGTCGTCCTCGTGAATGTGGACCCGAGCGTCCGTGAAAAGCCCATTGCCAGGCAAGTGATCCTCGTGGGCATGAGAGTTGATCACCGCGTCGACTCTGACAGGGGCCCCACCTTCGGCAACGACTGTCACCGAGGGGTCGATGATGACGGTCTCCGCGCGTCCGCGTACGACCACCGAGTTTCCACTTGGGTATGACCCGAACATCGCGCCTTGCAGCACGCTCACCGACTCGGTCAGCACACGTTCTTTCGTACCCCAATCGATGATTTTGGCTGGCATGTCTTCACGCTAGACGGTCGGTCCGATCTTCAACGTCGAAGCGGCCTGGGCCGAGCGCCGATTCCGGACTGACGGGCGACGATGCCAGCGAGGGCAACCAGCACGATTCCCATAGCGAACACCTGAAGTGTGGTGAGTGGCTCGTCCAGGAAGATCCACGCCGCAGATGCAGACACCACGGGGATCAGCAACGTGAAGGTCGAGCTGATCCAAAGCGGGATCTGTTGGATCGACCAGTTCATCAAGGAGTGTCCAAGGATCCCGGCGCCGAATGCCAGGACGAGCAGCCCGATCCATGAGTTGAGCGAGGGCCACGCGAGGCTCTGGCCGAAGGCGAGTGCGAGCGGCAAATTGATCGCCGCGGTCCACAACGCCGCGCCAACCGTGTATTCGTTCGAGCTGATGCGACTCTTTGCGCGCTTCGCGAAGATGAAGTAGGCCGACCAGGCAATGAGCGCACCAGCAGCCAACAAGTCACCGGTGAGACTCCAATCGGGCGAACCGCTTGCCCCAAGCACCACGAGAACCACGCCGACCAGGGCAACCGCGGCGAGGACGATGTCTCGGCGGTAGATCCGTTCACCGAAGAACCTGGCCGCCGCAACGCTGACGACCACTGGTTGCAGCGCACCGATGACAGTCGCGTTTGCAATCGTCGTCAGCTTGATGGCGCTGAAGAAGAATGCGACGTCCAACGCCAGCGCAATGCCGCCCCACATCGATTCCCTCAGGACATGCAGTCCGATGCGATGCCCTCGCAGACCCATGAAAGCGCCGACGACCAGCCCATACACGGCGAATCGATAGGCACCAATCGCAAGGCTGCCCATGTCGATGTCCTTGGCGATCACGCCGGACAGGCCCCAGGCCGAGACCGCGATCAGTGCAGCCAACACACCGAGCGAATTGATCGACTCGTCGGGTTTGGTCACTCACCGACGCTATCGACGGGTTGGGGGAGTCGACGAACCGTCCATCGATGACATCGCCGTCTCCATCAAGCACATGGTTTGAACGTTTGTACAACTTGCAGTAGGTGTTGGGTATGTCCGCGCCCAACATCCTCCTCGTCATGGCCGATCAACTCGCCCCGCATCACACCGGAACGTACGGCCATCGGCTCGTGAAGACGCCGGCGATGGACGCTCTGGCCGAGCGCGGAATGCGTTTCGATGCCAGCTACTGCCACTCGCCGTTGTGTGCACCAGCCAGGTTCTCCTTCCTGGCAGGGCAGCCCATCTCCGCGATCGGGGCATGGGACAATGCTGCGGAATTTCCCGCGTCGGTACCTACCTTGGCCCACTACTTGCGGACCTCGGGCTACCGGACCTCACTATCGGGCAAGATGCACTTCGTCGGCCCCGACCAACTCCACGGATTCGAGGAGCGGCTCACCACAGACATCTACCCGGCCGACTTCGCGTGGACCCCGAACTGGGATGCGGCGGGCGAACGAATCGACAAGTGGTATCACGGTATGGACACGCTCAAAGAGGCCGGTCACGCCGCGATGAGCTACCAGATCGAGTACGACGAAGAAGTTGGTCACGCTGCCAAACGTCGGCTCTTCGACTTTGCCCGCGACATCGACGAACGCCCGTTCTTCATGGTCGCATCGTTCATCCACCCCCACGATCCCTATGTCGCTCGCCCTGAATGGTGGAACCTCTACGACCACGATGACATCGACATGCCCGATGTCCCCGATCTCGAAACCCTCGATCCGCACACCAAACGCATCCGCCATGGCATCCAGGCAGACACGGTCGGATACACCGATGAACAGGTTCGCAACAGTCGCCACGGGTACTACGCGAACACCAGCTACTTCGATGACTGGATCGGACAGCTCGTCACAGTGCTCGAGGAAACAAGGCAACGGTCGAACACGGTCGTCATCGTGACCAGCGATCACGGAGACATGCTCGGTGATCGAGGCGCATGGTTCAAGATGTCGTTTCATGAGCGATCAGCCCGAGTGCCGCTGATCATGGCGGGACCCGGAATCGCCCAGGGAATCGCAACCAACGTGAACTCACACCTCGACATCCTCCCAACGCTGCTCGACATCGCCACCGACGGTGGACCATG
Organism: uncultured Acidimicrobiales bacterium; assembly: GCA_905479685.1. Classification (GTDB taxonomy): domain Bacteria; phylum Actinomycetota; class Acidimicrobiia; order Acidimicrobiales; family SHLQ01; genus SHLQ01. The sequence goes on along the minus strand of CAJQNJ010000133.1, from coordinate 52,571 downwards.
GCCTGAATTGGGCGCCGACCTGGCGGGGCGAAGCCTGTGGGAACTTGCCACAGGGGGCCAGGACGACGTCGATGAAACGTTTGGGGAGTACACGGGTGAGATGTTGTCGCACCCGATGTTCATGATCCGACGTGGACGGTACAAGTACATTCACTGCGACTCCGACCCAGCGCTCCTGTTCGATATCGAAAACGATCCGCTCGAGCGGGCCAACCTCGCACAGGAGGCCTCACAACGTTCACGCGCCGACGCATTTGCCGCCGAGATCTCCACACGATGGGATTCCGACTCCATTCGAACTGCAGTGATCGCTTCCCAACGTGCGCGCCGGGCCCTTCATTCCGCCATGGAACACGGTGCCCGAACCTCGTGGGACTTCGCCCCGACACGCGATGCAGCCAACGAATATGTCCGTAATCACATGATCTGGTCCGAGGTCGGACCCCGGACACGCTTTCCTCGTCTCTAGCAGCGGCCGCTCAGTGCGCGTGGTCGAGAAGTCCCGCGGCGTCAGCACCGAAGAGGAGCATCGTGAAGAGTCCAGCTCCGATGAGCACATTCAGCACCGATCGACGGCCGGTCTCTGGATTGTGCACAGCCGGCAGCGTGTCGACCGTAGCGACGTAGACAAATGTGCCCGCCGAAAATAACAGCGTGAGCGCAATCAGTCGTTCGTCAGCTTCGTCCAGGAGAAGGTACGACACCACCATCGTGATTGGCGTTGCGAGCGCAAAGGCGATGAGGCCCCGAACCGCTGCTGGGGCGTCCTCGGTCGTGTGTAGGGCAAACATTCCCAGGCTGAAGGCGGCTGGAATCCGGTGCAGCAAGACAGCGATCGTCACCAATACGGAAAAGGCAGCATCACCAGCGACGGCAGCCGAGCCAATGGCGAGCCCATCAGCAAGCGCGTGGACCGACAGCCCAGCGGCAAGGACCGAGATCGAGGTCGGATGATGGACGTGCGGATGTCCGTGCCCTCGCGCATGATCATGGTGTTCCTCGTGTACGGCGTGGCCGACACCAAAACCCTCGAGCAACAACATCGCGACGAACCCTGCAAGAACGGTCAGACCGAGAACTGCGGGTTCGTAGGCGAACGCTTCTCCGTCTTCGGCTGTCTCGGCCGCAGTGTGAAACCCCTCCGGAATGACGACCAGAAGGGCCGACGCCAACAGCAGACCCGACGCAATTCCGGTCATGCTCTCGAGCTGCTCGCCACTCAATCGACCTGCAAAAGCTCGTGGTGCAAGCCCACCGATGAGGGAGATCACCAAGATGGCGAACGCCAGCAGCAGGATTGACATCACGTCACGATAGACCCGCCCATCGGGAGTCCCACAATTTCCTCGAGAACGATCAACCTCGACTGGTGATCGGCCGGCGTCCTCGTCTCGGTACCCGGTTGAGCGTCACCCAGATCACTGCCGCAAGGATGATCGCGCCGCCGAGCAGAGTCGATGCCGATGCCTTCTCGCCAACAAAAACCCAGACCCAGATTGGAGCAAGGATGATCTCGCTCATGATCAGAATCGACGCCTCGGGGGACGGCACAACTCGTTGTGCGATGTTGAAGACGGCAAGCGGCAGGGCCAAGAGAATGCTGCCAGCGAAGAGTCCGATTGCCGCTTCTCGTGGTGTTGCGTGAAACCCACCTCGGAGCAGCACCACCACTGCACCGGATGAGACGATCGCGACCCCGGCAACCACGAGAGGAACCGACGGATCGATCCTTCTGGCCGATCGGATGAGTGTGCTGTAGTAGCCAAACCCGAGCGGGATCAACGCAGCGAGCAGACCATACGGCGAGAGGTCGCTCTGGATTGAACCTCGCACCATGACGAACACACCCACGACGCTGATGGCGGTCGCCACGAGCACAGACGAGCTCGGACGTTCTCCCATGAGCAGCCAACTGAAGTATCCCGCGGCAAGCGGCGCCATCGTCTGCAGTACGAGCACGAAGGCCACCGATGCGAAGGACAAGGAGACGATGAACAGGATGTTCATCAATCCAAGGACGAGTCCCGCCATGAGATGGCCGTGTTCGATGCCGCTGATCAGTACGTCATAACGCTTTCGATAGCGCACTGCGAGAACGGCAGCCGCAACACACAACATCCCGAGGCCACGAAAGAACAGATACTCCCAGGCGCCCACGTCTTCGACCGAGCGAAAGGCCAGACCGCCGAAGCTGAAGAAGATGCCAGTCCCAAAGACGATCAACGCTCCCTGCGGATGTGTCAATGCGGGGAGCTCGCGCTCGATGGGGGCAACGACACGTGTCATTCCTGAACGCTACGACTGGTTTGAACGATCGTCCAGCGATTCCCCCGACAAACCGAATGCACGGTGCTACTCAGCGGAATTCCACCCGCTGACCACCTTGACCTCGAGGAACTCCTCGATGCCCCACTCGCCGCCTTCGCGTCCATTGCCGGACTGGCCGTAGCCACCGAAGGGAGCGCCCGCGCCTCGAGGCAAACCGTTCATCTCGACCACGCCCGAGCGGAGCTGGCGAGCCACTCGACGTGCGCGTTCGCGATCGGTCGTCTGCACGTAGTTGGCAAGGCCGTAGGCGGTGTCGTTGGCCAGCGCAACCGCCTCTTCCTCGGTGTCGAAGGGAGTCATCGACAAGACGGGACCGAAGATTTCTTCGCGAGAGATGGTCATGTCCGGCGTGACATCGGCAAACACCGTGGGCTTCACGAAGTAGCCGGCGTCGAGTCCTTCTGGTCGACCGGTGCCACCAGCGAGCAACCGAGCTCCTTCCTCTTCGCCCCTGGCGATGAGAGCTTGGATCTTGTCCCATTGGAGCTCGCTGACCACGGGGCCGATGTGACGACCCTCTTTGGCAGCGATGTCGACTGCGGTCTTCTCGGCGACCTCTTGTGCCGTAGCAACAGCCTCGTCATACCGAGATCGTTCCACGAGCATGCGCGTCGGCGCGTTGCACGACTGACCCGAGTTGTTGAAACACTGTCGTACACCACGCACCACCGCCTTTTCGTCGGCATCGGCGAAAATGATGTTGGCGCCTTTGCCGCCGAGTTCGAGCGCAACTCGCTTCACCGAGTCCGCTGCATTCTTGGTGATCGCGACGCCAGCTCGGGTCGAGCCCGTGAAGGACACCATGTCGACATCGGGGTGGCCGGAGAGCTGTGATCCCACACCAGGCCCATCGCCGTTGACCAAGTTGAAGACTCCCGGGGGGAACCCGGCTTCGTCCATCATCTCGGCAAACAACGCCGAGCTGAGCGGTGCGACCTCGCTCGGCTTGAGGACCATCGTGCAGCCAACTCCAAGAGCCGGGACAACTTTGAGGGCCACCTGATTCATAGGCCAATTCCATGGGGTGATGAGTGCTGCCACACCGATCGGTTCGTAGAGGATCGTGTTGTCCGGTGCATGAGGTCCCAGGGGACGTTCGAATTCGAACGCCTTCAGCGCACGGATGATGCTCTTGGTGTGTCCGGCGCCGGCACCAACCTGTCCGGTGCTTGCGAGAGACATCGGAGCACCCATCTCCATCGAGATCGCCTGAGCCATCTCGTCGCTCCTCGACTTGTACACATCGAGAAACTTTTCGAGGAGCGCGATGCGGTCCTCCTTGCTTGTCACGCTCCAGCTCGGAAAGGCTGCTTTGGCTGCTGCCACGGCCGCGTTCGTGTCCGCCTCGTCACCGAGAGAGATCACGGCGCACGCGTCCTCTGTCGATGGGTCGATGACGAGGAAGTCGTTGGCGATGGTGGGGGCCACCCAGGCTCCATTGATATAGAAGTTTCGGCGGTCGAGGAGCTGATCGTTCGTCATGATTTCAGCTTGCCACGGAGAACTCGGGTTGCGTCGACCTCGGCTCCTACGGCTCCGAGAAGATCGAACTATCGAGAGGACCGAACTATATGGTGTCGGGCAGTTCGGCTCGTATCTCTTCGGGGGTGACTTTGGTACCCCATCGAGCCACTGCCGTACCGTCCCCGTCGACGAGGAACTTCTCGAAGTTCCACTTGATGTCGGCTGAGTCATCGCCACCGGGTTGCTGCTGTTTCAGCATCGAATACAGATCCGCGGCGCCATCGCCATTCACATCGATCTTGGAAAACATCGGAAAGTCGATGTCGTACTTCGTTGTCACGAACTCGAGGATCTCTTCGTTCGAGCCGGGCTCCTGGTTGCCGAACTGGTTACACGGAAAGCCGAGAACGCTCAATCCGTCGACGTCGTGGTGGAGCGTACGCAGACCTGCATACTGCGGCGTGGAACCTCAAAAACTCGCGACGTTGACGATGAGCAGATGCTGACCAGCGAACTGTGAGAAATCGACCGACTCTCCGGTGATCGACTCCATTGTGATGTCATGAAAGTCCATGATGGGACCTCTCGTAGTTGGGGGTGACGTGAGTCTAGGAGCGTGACTCTAGAGCGGTGCGACGATGAGATCGAGCAGAGTGGTCAGGGAGTTCGCCTCGGGAAGCTGGTCCACCGCCTCCTCGATGGCCGAGGTGCGCTCGGCGCCCAACACCGGCGTCGCGAACTCGGAGAACTTGTCACGAATCTCCCGATCGCTCAGATGGGCCTCAGGGTCACCTCGAGGTTCGGTGTCGTCCGAAACAACCGTTCGCCCATCGGTGAGTCGGATGGCAACGCGCGCGAACCGATGTTGCGGAAACGCCGAGTTGTGGGTCACGTCCTCGACGATCGACACTCGAGTCGAGATCGCTCGAATCTGGTCATCTGCCAGCGCTGCCGCACCGATCTCGAGCGGGCCGAGACGACCGCGGACGATCGCCGCAGCCACCGGAAAGGGCAGGCTGTACTGCGCCTCCTCGGTCGTTTCCGGAAGCGACGTGGCCAGCCTCACAGCCTCGTGGAACGTCGACACCTCGACACGTTCGACATCGGCCGGGCCGATCGAATGAGTCCGACACAGACTGAGCGCAGCCTCCACCGCAGGTTGGGCCCACCGACAGACCGGGTGGGGCTTGAAGTACTGATCTTCGATGAGCCACCGGGCACCGATGTCGTCCCACACCCAAGCGATCTCGGGGTCGTTCACCGTGACAGCAGGAGATCCGGTGAAGCCCTCGGCCGCGAGATAGGCAGCGGACACACCTGCCATTGCGCCCCAGCCCGAGCCGTCCTTGAGCATCGTTGGATGATCGATCACACGCATCATCTGGCTGCGTGGGCCGTGGTACTCGGCGATCCCCATCGCCTCGAAGGTCGGAGCGGGATCGAGGCCCAGAATCCGCGCACCGAGTGCTGCGCAGCCGACGGCGCCCCAGGCTCCCGACGTGTGGTAGTCGGGCACTGTTGCGTGCAACGCGATACCAACCCGTGTCGCGAACTCGTACCCGACGACCAGATCGGCAAGAAAGGTGCGGGGATCATCCCGATGCTCTGCTGCGCTGAAAGCCATCAGAGCAGGCAGCTGATGACAGCCGGTATGTCCCTTGGTGATCTTGTGGCCATCATGTGCGTCGATCGAATCGATCGTCATACCGTTCGCGAGCGCTGCACCCACAGGACTCACCAGCCGGCCGTCGAAAAGGATCGGAGCCGACTTCAGACCGCCACCAAAATGAGATGTCGCATGTTGGGAGATGATCGACGACAACTCCGTCGTCCGCCCCGCCGCAGCCACGCCGAGGAGGTCGAGCAGGCACCGCTGTGCGAATCTGACAACGTGGTCAGGCAGATCCTCGAAGCGTGCGTTCAACACGAAGTCGATCACGCGGGTCGGGAACTCTGACGGAGTCACCACTGCTGGCTCAATCCTGCGACCGGTAGAAGATCACGAGATGGGAAATTCCGCCCGCCAGGATCACGGTGACGATTCCGGCCGAGGCCAGCAAGGCCCGTCCGAATTCGGTTGAGTCGAGATCACTCATGGATCTCCGGATCCGATCTGTTCTTTGCGATGAGCCACGTACTCGTCGAGCTCGTCACGGATGGCACCGTCCATGGGTGGTTGCTCATAATCGCCTAGGGCAGCTTGCCAGACCTCTGTCGCCCGTTGCGTCGCCGTTTTCGATCCTGCGTCCCGCCATGCGCCATTGTTCTGCCAATCGCTCACGAGTGGCGAGTAGAACGCATGCTCGTACCGCTCGAGGGTGTGTTCGTCACCGAAGAAGTGTCCGCCGGTGGGCACTCGCTCCATTGCGTCGAACGCCAGCGCTGCGTCACTCAGATCGATCGGTGTCAAGAACTCCATCATCTGCTGGAGCATCTCGACATCGATGATGAACTTCTCGTAGCTGGCTTGTAGGCCACCTTCCATCCAGCCAGCCGCGTGGTACAGCAGGTTCGTCCCGCCGAGCACACTTCCCCAGAGCGACATCTGGGTTTCGTACGCGGCTTGTGCGTCGACGACGTTCGACGCGCTCGAATTCGAGGACCGGTAGGGAAGGTTGTAGCGCCGCGCCAGCTGACCTGAGGCAACGTTCGCCTTCGCGTGTTCTGGCGTGCCGAACGCAGGTGCTCCAGAGCGCATGTCCACATTCGACGTGAACGACCCGTAGACGACGGGGGCTCCGGGATTGGCGAGCTGGGTCAGCGCAATGCCGAAGAGCGCCTCCGCGTTCTGCTGCGTCAGCCCGGCCGCAAGCGTCACGGGCGTCATCGCTCCCATGAGGGTGAACGGAGTGACCGAAACGGCCTGACCATGACGGCTCATCGTCATCAGCCCATTCGCCATTTCCTCGTCGAAGCGACGAGGGGAGTTGACGTTGATCACCGTGATCACTCCGGGTGACCGAGCGATCTCCTCCACACTGATTCCGCGACTGATCGCCATCATCTCGATGCCGTCGAGCGCCCGGCCACTGCCGATCGCGCTGCAATGAAAGCAGAGGTCAGAGAGCGTGAGATTCGCCCGGTAGGTGTCGAGATGGCGGTTGTTTGCTGCAAGTTCGAGTGGGGCTGCCACTTGATTGCCGAGGATGTGGATCGCATTGAAGTAGTGCGCGAGGCGGGTGAAGTTCTCGTAGTCCTCCATGTTCGATGAGCGGCGCCCGTTCACCTCGTCGTGCACGGCGGGCGGACCAGCGACCAAACCGAACGCGATCTTGTTGCCCCCGATCTCGAGAGCTTTCTCGGGATTGCGTGACGTGAGCGTGAATGACCGTGGCGCACTCACGAGCGCGGCTTCGATCACGTCACGGCCCACCCGAACGATCTCGCCGTCAACCGATGCACCCGCATCTGCGAAGAGTTTGCGTGCCTCTGCGCTCCACAGCTCGATGCCGAGTTCTTCGAGCACCCGCAGCGAGGCCTCATGGATGCGTTCAACTCCCTCTGGATCCAGGATCGGCAGCGGCCCATGGCTGTTCTCGACCTGACGCCACGGCAGCTGATGGATCACGGGCTCGAGCGCTGTCGACCGCGCTCGCCCTCTACGTACCATTCACGACTCCAAATGCTTCGAGACGCCACGAGCCGCGAGGACGACGAGTTTCTCTACTTGTCGAACCGCTCCCTTGGATGGGAACCGATAGGACGGTCCGTACCCGAGTACCGCGGCTACCGCTTGACCGTTCGACATCAGCACGGGAGCGGCCACACTCGTCAGACCATCGACGTAATCGCCGTGACTCCAACTCACACCCCGACGGCGGGCTTCGGCGATCTCGCGACGTAGCTCGGTTCGCTCCGCTGCCGGAAGGTGTTCGAGCAGCGGGTCCACTCGAGACGCGGGCCAGGTCGACATCATGACCGCACCAGAACCCCCGCCGGTGATCGCCCAACGGTGTCCCGTCCAATCCTGCGCTTGCACTGGCTTCGGCGCATCAACCTGTAGAAGTGTCAGCGTCTGGTGCCCGATGGGCACGGACAGACCTGCCGCCTCCTCAAGCTTGTCGGACAGCGCTACGAGCTCTGGGTGCGCAGCGGCTTGGATACTCGAGGTGGTCGCCGACTCCGCGCCAGCCAGTTTCTGCACCATGGCACCGACGACATACACGCCATCGGATCGTCGAGCGATGGCTTCACGCGCTTCGAGCGTGGACAGGATTCGTGACGTGGTGCTGAGTGGCAACCCAACACGTTCGGCGACCTCTGCCAGACCACAGGGCTTTTCTCCAATGGCCTCGAGTAGTCGCAACGCTCGATCCACGCTCTGCACAGCCACCTTCTGACCTTACCTGGTTGTGGAAGTCCTCAATATTGGCTTCCGTATCGTGGAATTCTGAGGAGTGAGTACTACGCCTCGTCTCGACCACCCCTCACCCGCACTCCCGGGCAAGGAGGGTCTGAGGCTCTGGGACGCAGTGGTCACCATGGCTACGATGAACAGATTCTGAACCGAGGAGGAGGCCATGCCAGAGGGCGACACCATCCTTCGTCTCGCCTCGAAGATCAACGAGCGGCTCTCGGGAGCGCGAGCGTTGGCATCGATCTTTCGACACCCTCGTCTCGCGACGGCCGATCTCTCGGGTCGTGTACTCATCGGCGCCACTTCACATGGCAAGCACCTGTTCTTGAACTGGGACGATGACCGGTCCCTACACATCCACCTCCTCATGCAGGGACAGGTTCATCTCGGACGCCGACCGATTGCAGAGGAGTGGCGCCGACGGTTCGAGATCGAGTTCGAGGGCAAGACGCTCACCGGTGTCGACATTCCGCTTCTTCACCTCATCCCGACGTCGAAAACCGGAGACTTCATCGGACACCTTGGCCCAGATCTTTGTGGGGCACTCGACCTCGATGTTGCGATCGACCGAGTTGCCGCAGACTCCGATGCTCACCTGGGTGCCGCACTCCTCGATCAACGCAACGTGGCTGGATTCGGGAACGTCTATGCAGTGGAGGTTCCGTTCATCTGTGGCATCGCCCCGATGACGACCGTGGGCACGATCGACGGCCTCGACGCGCTGCTTTCGATCGGCGCGGCACTCATCCGAGCAAATGCCCGACTCGGCCCACAGAACACGACGGGACGCAAGCTCTCGACATCTGATCAGTGGATACTGGGGACAACACGTCGGGATTGCCCGATCTGTGGTTCGATCTTGCATCGGAGGTCCGGTTCGAACTGCCCGTGGAATCGACGGACGATCTGGTGCGAAGGGTGCCAAAGGACCGATGACACCGTTGTTGACATCCAACGCGCGCAACAACTCTTGGCGATGCATCCTGCACGAAAGGAACTCGATTTCGGTGGGGATTTCGGGGGGTCAGACCTCTTTGTGGGCAACCGGGACCCGGTCGTGACCTCACGTCGCTAGCGGAAGCTCTCGAGCTGTTCGAAGAGAAGTACGCCGTCAGACATCGATCGCATGACGTGTCCCTCGCGATCGAAGATCGTGAGCTCGATGTCGCCGCCGAGGTCAGTGAACGTTGCCACGGTCTCCTCGGCTGGAGGAATCCAGTCCGTATCGATGCCACCTACGAACATCCGGATCGGCACGTCGGTCAACTGGTCGAGGGCGGCCTTGTCATCATCGGACCGTGGAAATCCTGGGAAGGTGATCATCGACAACACCCGATCCGGATTCTGCGCAGCGTAGCGAAACGTGCTGATGCCTCCGTTGCTGACGCCAGCGACGTGTGGCGAACCGCCCTCGGGGGCGACCCAGGACTCCACCCAATCGAGGAATCCGGGTAGCAGCGACTCCGAACCCTGGAAAAACAGCTCACCGTTGGGAGCGGCGGGAGAGACGACGACCCATCCGAGCCTGGTCGCCTCGGGTGTGTACGTACCGATCATCACCCCTCGCGCAAGGTCGAGATCCTGTCCGCCTGGCGGAAGGGCCAGAAGCAGCGGAGCCTCATCGCCAATACTGAAGCCGTCGGGTACGAAGGTCACGTAGTCGATCATCACCCCGTCGATCTCTACGGCACCGACCGCCGTCGTGCCAGGCTCGATCACCGGTGGGGTCGTGGGCACATCTGGAGTCTCGCGCACCTCCGCTGACGTCGTCGACCCACAGGCGACCGTACCCAACAGCACGAGCAGCGTTGTCCCGAGAAACGTGGTGATTCTCATATGTATCCAAACCCTCCGCGCCTGGCAGCCCCGGTGTGGCTACCTCGAGCGATGCTGGGCGATTGTTCTTCCAGCACCCCAATCGTTGGCTTCGAGCACTTTGAGGAACCCAACCACGTTTTGATCTCGCGTACGTTCGAGGGCACGAACCGAGTGCATGCCCGACTGTGCGTCGGACTGCGCCACAAGGGTGTCGACCAACTCGGGTGTGAAGTCCGGCGTGTCCATCAGCTTGGTCCACGGCCACTCGAGCGTGGGGCCGAACTGTTCGATGAAATGTCGGAAGCCACCAGCGCCACCCGCTACTCGGTACGTTTCGAAGAGTCCCATCTGCGCCCATCGCAGCCCGAAGCCGTGGGTCATGATGTCGTCGATTTCTTGTGTGGTCGCCACACCGTCGTTGACGAGCCACAGGGCTTCGCGCCACACCGCTTCGAGCAGGCGGTCACCCACGAACGCATCGATCTCGACGCGCACATGGATCGGTCGCATTCCGATGCCCGCATAGATCGCCTGGGCATGCCGGATGTTCTCGATCGGCGTGTGTTCGCCTCCCACGACTTCAACCACGGGCAAGAGGTAGACCGGGTTGTAGGGATGTCCGACGACGAGCCGCTCGGGGTGGGTCATCGTTGCTTGCATCACCGTTGGTTTGATGCCCGAAGTCGACGACCCGATGATCGAATCGACCGGCGCCGCGGCTTCGATCTCGGCCAGGACCGCAGCCTTGATGTCGGGACGCTCGGGCACACTCTCCTGGATGAACTGGGCATCTTCTACGGCATCAGCAATCGATGATGCGATGCGATACCTGCCCTGGCGATCGGTGGGAAGACCAAGCTCGTCGTATGCGGCAACCGCGTTGGCGAGCACCTCCTGCAGAATCTGCTCGGCGTTCGGCGAGGGGTCCGAAACCGCCACGTTCACCCCATTGAGCAGCATTCGACTCGCCCACGCGGCACCGATGACGCCGCACCCTACGACAGCAGCCTGCTGAATCGAGATCGGTTCGATGTCATCCATGTCCGTCAGCCGTGCTTGGTGAGTTGCAGGTTCTCACGAACTTGTGCCGGCGTCAGGATGGTGTAGTTCTGCGCGTGAAGAATCGTCGCAGCTCGCTCCACGAGTTCGCCGTTGGTGGCGAGGACGCCGCGGTCGAGATAGATGTTGTCCTCGAGACCGACACGAACGTTGCCACCAGCGAAGGCGGCGAGGGCAACGTACCTCAGTTGGTTGCGGCCGATGCTGAACGCGGAGAAGGTCCAATCGTCGGGGATGTTGTTGCGCATGGCCATGAAGGTGTTCAGGTCATCGGGTGCACCCCACGGGACACCCATACAGAGTTGCACCATCGCAGGCTCGGGAATGATGCCTCGTCGCACCAAGGCCTTCGCATGGGCGAGGTGCCCGGTGTCGAACGCCTCGATCTCGATACGGGTGCCGATCTCGGTCATCTGCCGAGCCATCTCTTCGAGCTGACTGGGCGTGTTGGTCATGACGTAGTCACCCTCGCCGAAGTTCATCGTTCCGCAGTCGAGCGTGCAGATCTCGGGTTTCAGTTGCCGGACGTGCTCGACTCGTTCGGTCGCACCAACCATGTCGGTGCCATCGACGGCGGGTGGCAGGGGCGTCTCGACGCCGCCGAGCACGATGTCTCCGCCCATGCCGGCGGTCAAGTTGAGGACGACATCGGTGTCGCTCTCCCGGACGCGCTCGACGACCTCGGCATACTTTCCGACATCTCGAGACGGCGAGCCATCGTCTTCGCGGACATGGATGTGGGTGATTGCGGCACCTGCCTTGGCGGCCTCGATGCAACTGTTCGCAATTTGTTCGGGGGTGACTGGCACCTTGTCGGATTTGTGTGTGGTCGCGCCACCACCTGTGACTGCGCAGGTGATGAACACACCCTCATGTTTTGTCCCGGCGTGAATCTGTTCTGGCATATCGACTCTCTCTATCTCTTCATTGGGTCGTTCGTCGGACTTACGGATCTGTGCAGCACCAGGTGCCTGTCTGACACCTACACCTGCACAGATCTGTGGTGGGCGGCGAGGCGTCGGCTCGTGACTCGTGCAGTGGACCGAACCTCGTCCTGGTCGATGTAGATGCCGCGCAGATGGCGCTTGCCTCCGGTCTCGAACGCCTCACGGCCGTGAAGAATACGCCGGTTGTCGAAACCGACGAGATCACCTGGCTCGAATGGGTAGGCGATCTGGAACCGATCGCTTGCTGCCATTTGGCTGAAACATGTCATCGCCGCGTAGGCACGCGGCATGTCGTGGGGATCCATGTCGGGAAATCCTCTGACGGGGTAGAACGCTCGAAGCGTCAGGGGTGAACCCGCGACCCCATGATCGATGAACGGCCCGGACCATCGATGGTCGATACCGGGACCGCGGTTGAAGAAGATCCAGTTGAGTGTGGTCAAGGCCTCGTAGTGCTCTGGGTGCTCGACCTCGAGCGCCTCGACCACCGCCGCTCCATCAGCCATCGTCGAGTAGCCCCCACCCGCCTCGTTCTCGATGCAGTGCAGAAACTGGAATCCGGGAGGAGTCTCTCGAGTAGGCAAATCGGTGTGCGGCCCGAGACGAAGGTTGGTGTTCGCGGTGCTGTTCGTGTCGGCATGGCCAGCCATCTGCACATCTGCCTTGACGTCCCATATCGGACCGAAGTTCGTGTCGCGGACGGCACCAATACGGCGCGAGAACTCGATGTTGAAGTGTTCATCCGTAGGGCAGTGGCGCAGGCGCGAGAGGCCGTAGCGCATCAGGTCCTCCAGCCATCTACCGAACATCTCGTCGTCCTCGAGTACTACCGCACCCTCGTGGGTTGGCGGTTCTGGCAATGTGGCAGCGGTCCACAGCACCGGGTCGGGCAACCAGCTATCGGGCCGATGATTGCCATCGGCGACGTGGCGGAGCCAACCGGAGTGATAGGTGGCCTCCACGCCATCGGGTGCCCAGCGAATGTGCAGCGAGCCATCGTCGCCGATCGATGCATCGAGCATTCTGATGCCGTCGTGCAACTCGGCAGGGTCGAGCAGACCCTCGCGTGTGGCAAGGTCGACGCCCCCAGCGCCCACTGCGTTTTCTCGCAGCCAGAAGTCGAAGGCCTCGAGCGTTGTGCCGTCGGCCCATCCGAGCAGAGCAAACCGGTCGTCGAGGAGTACCGAATCGAGCGGTGACGACGGGTACGCATAGAAGTCGGGAGTTGGAATGATCGGTTTTTCCACGAGTCCCCCTCAACCCGCGTCCCGTTGAACGGGACGTCCTATCTGCTAGGTTTCAATCGTATGGTTTCCACCGAGGCGCAGTCAACACCATCGCAGCAGGGGCCGGGTGAGAGTCCAATCGATCGTGCCTTTCGGCTGCTCCAGACCGTCGTGGCCGCTGGTGAATCGGTCGGAATCCGAGAGCTCAGTCGAAGGAGCGGACTCCCCCGCTCGACGGTGGCCCGCCACGTTGGCACGCTTGCCGACCTCGGGATGGTCTCGCGAGCTGCAGATGGGTCGGTCCTTCCCGGCACCGCACTCGTCACGCTGCAGCCTGACGCAGCCAAACCAATGCTGGGCGATCAGCTCCGACCGCTCTTGTCAGAACTTGCATCGACCATTGGAGAGAACGCAGCACTTTCGATCGATGATGGGGACTCTCTGCTGTACCTCGCGCAGGTCCGCTCACAGAATCCCGTATCTGTCCCCGATGTCACGAGCGAACGACATGCCTTTCATCTCGTCGCGCCGGGGTTGTTGACGATGGCCTGGTGGCCAAAGGCACGGCTCGACGCGTACCTCGCAACCGAACTGGACGGCCCAACCCCTACATCGGTGACATCGTCTCGAGCGCTTCTTCAACGGGTGCGTCGCATTCGAACGACCGGGTACGCATGGACCGATCAAGAACTCGACCTCGGGGTCAACGGACTTGCCGTTCCGATTCTCGATGAAGTGGGCGAGCTTCGAGCCACGGTGAGCGTGTACGGACCGAGCTACCGCTTCTCCCAAGACCTACTCCCAACACTCGGTGCCGAACTTCTCGACATCGTCGAGGAGCGGTCCAGCGCGCTCATTGGCCCATGATCGCGCCGAGGTTGCCTATGGTTTGCTCATGCGTCGACTGATCGTCTTGCTCCGGGGGGTGAACGTCAGCGGCCGCAACACGGTGCCAATGGCCGAGTTGCGATCGGAACTCGAGGGCGCCGGTGGCACCAGCGTGACCAGTTACATCCAGAGTGGCAACATCGCACTCGACTCCGAGCTCGACCCGCGCGACATGGTCTCTTTGGTCGAAGATCTTCTCGCCGAATACTTTGAACTGAGCGTTCCCGTCGTGGTGGTCGAACAGTCGACGATCGCTGCCATCCTGGACGCAAGTCCATTCGACGACGACGGCGACCCAACACGTCAGTTGGTGTACTTCCCTGGTGCTGCTGTCGACGTCGCTGGTGTTGACGCAATGGACCCAGAACGCTGGCCCGGCGACGAGATCTCTGCAAGTGTCGACGCCGTCTACGTGTCGTACGAGAACGGCCAGGGCAAGTCGAAGCTGTCTGTCGACCAGCTCGAGCGAGCTGCCGGCTGCACGCTGACGGGGCGCAACGTTCGAACAGTGCACGCGCTCATCGATCTCTGATTCAGGGGTACGAAACAATCCAAGCGATGTGTGCCGGAGCCGCGGCCGGCGTCAGTATCCGAGGGAACGATCGAGAAGCGGAAAGGGTCGCTCGCCGACACGAATCCGCCCGATGTTGTCAGCGATCAGTCGCGCTGCGGTGACGACCTGTGTGCTGCCCGCAATGTGAGGCGTCAGATGCACTGATCCATGGCGATAGAGCGGCGAATCAGCAGTGGGTGGTTCGGGCTCTGTCACATCGAGTACTGCGGTTCGTAGCGGGCCGTCGTCGAGCGCCGCTACCAGGTCGGCTTCGCTGGACAGTACGGAGCCGCGGCCGATGTTGATGAACACCGATCCATCAGCGAACTGAGCGAGTCGTTCCGCGTCGAGTAATCCTCGAGTTGCCGGAGTGTTCGGAAGAACATTTATCACCGCATCACTGGTCGCGAGGAACGTTTCGAGTTCGTCGAGGCCGCGAAACGATGTGATCGAAGGGTCGTCCGAACCGCTGCGTGACCAGGCGTTCACCCGATAGCCGAGATCGGTGAACGCACGACCCACGCGTTGGCCGATCGTCCCGTAACCAAGTATCCCCACGCGGTAGTTGGATGCCTGTACATACTCGACCTCCTCCCACTTCACGGCTTCTTGGCCCGCCGCCATCACATCGAAATGACGTTGAAGGCGAATCACCCAGTGCAACGCATACGTCGCCATTTCATCTGACAGGGCAGGATCGGCCAACCGCACGACGTCGACGTCGGGTACGCCATCGTTTTGCCACTGCTCGGCGCCCGCGCCGAGTGACAAGATCGCACGAAGGCTGGGGAAAGAAGCCAAGTCGGCTCGTTTCATGCGCCACGCCACGACGAATTCAACCGCTGCTCGATCAGCACAATCGGGCCACAGTTCGAATGTGTCGCCCGGCATGATCCGACCGAACTCGGCCATCCACTCGTCAGGTCGGCCCCACGGGTTCACGATGATCGACATCCAAACAGCATACCCGACCGAGCGAACAAGTCGTACGCTCAGCACATGTCTCCAGATGCTCAGACCGATGCCGTCGTTGTCGGCGCTGGACCAAACGGCCTCGCCGCCGCAATAACCCTTGCGCGGGCAGGCCGGTCCGTCATCGTCGTGGAAGCCAACACGACGATCGGTGGCGGCGCCCGAACCCTTGAACTGACCGAACCTGGAGTTCGTCACGACATCGCGTCCGCAATCCATCCGATGGTCAAGGCCTCACCATTCTTCCGAACCATCGAGTCCAACTTGCATGAGCATGGACTCGAGTGGGTCACACCTCCAGCTGCTGTGGCGCACCCGCTCGACGACGGTCGCGCCGCTGTGGCATGGAACGAGCTCGCTCGCACATGTGAAGCACTCGGAACCGACGCCCGTGCCTACCTGCGTTACTTCCAACCGTGGGTCGAGAACATCGATGACCTCGTCGACCTTGCGCTGAATCCGCTGCTACGCCTCCCGAAGCGACCACTGTTTTCTGCTCGTTTCGGGGCCACGGCAGCACTGCCGGCCGCGACCACGGCACGTCGCGTCTGGAAGTCTGACGAGGCCCAAGCCATGTTCGCCGGTCACGCCGCCCATGCAATTCTTCCCCTTACCCAGCCGTTCACTTCATCGTTTGGGTTACTTCTCGGCTCGCTCGTCCACACCGTTGGTTGGGGGTTTCCTGTTGGCGGAGCACAGTCGATCAGCGATGCGATGGCCTCATACTTCAGGTCACTCGGTGGCGAGATTCGGACCGGGCATCCCGTGCGATCACTGGCCGATCTTCCTCCGGCGCGCACAACGATTTTCGCGCTCACACCCCGGCAGGTCGACGAGGTCGTCGGCGAACGTTTCCCGGCCAAGTATCGCTCGGCCTTGCAGCGGTTTCGCTACGGCCCGGCCGCGTGGAAGGTCGACTACTCCCTCGATGGCCCGATCCCCTGGACACACCCCGACATCGCGATGGCCGGGACCGTACATCTGGGTGGAACACTCGATGAGATCACCGAGGCCGAAGCACTCGTCGCTTCGGGCGGTCACGCGGAACGACCGTTCGTACTCGTCGCGCAGCACGGCCGATTCGACCCCACCCGAGCTCCCGAAGGTGTGCACACTGCGTGGGCGTATTGCCACGCCCCGAATGGTTCAACCGTCGATCAGACAGCCGCGATCGAGCGACAGTTCGAACGTTTCGCGCCCGGGTTTCGAGACATCGTGCGCGCACGACACGTCACCTCACCTGCAGATCTCGAAGCCCAGAACATGAACCTCGTCGGAGGTGATGTGGGCGGCGGAAGTTACGCAGGCATGCAGCTCTTCGCGCGTCCGCGAGCCCAGACGAACCCATACGACACTCCAGATGACACCATGTTCATCGGAAGCGCCAGCACCACGCCGGGTGCCGGCGTACATGGCATGAGCGGCTTCGGCGCAGCGAATCGAGCGCTGAACACTGTGTTGCGCTGACCGGCACACGGCTCAGCGTGAAGAGATCGCTACCTCGACCTCTGGATGATGGCAGGCGACCGAATGCCCAACCCCAGGATCTTCCAATGCCGGCTCCTCCTCAGCGCACAGCTCGGTTGCTTTCCAACAACGGGTCCGGAAGCGGCACCCCGAAGGTGGATCGGCAGGCGACGGAAGGTCGCCGACCAGCACACGTCGCTCACGCATGCGCTCCAGGATCGGATCGGGTTCGGGAACAGCTGAGAGCAGTGCTTGTGTGTACGGATGAGTTGGGTTCTCGTAGATGTCGTCACGACTGCCGGTCTCGACGATCTTGCCGAGGTACATCACCGACACGACGTCAGAAATGTGCCGAACGACAGCCAAGTCGTGTGCGATGAAGAGATAGCTCACGTTGAGCTCTCTCTGCAGATCGCGCATCAGGTTGACGACTTGAGCCTGAATGGAGACGTCGAGGGCCGACACAGGCTCGTCGGCGATGATCAGCTTTGGCTGCAGCGCAAGAGCACGGGCAATACCGACGCGTTGACGCTGACCTCCGGAGAACTGATGTGGATACCGGGCGGCGTGTTCGGGGTTCAGTCCGACCTGCTTCAATAGTCGTTTGACCTCGGCTTCGCGCTCGGACTTGTGCGCCCCTCCATGAATCACGAACGGTTCTTCGATGATCGACTGAACCGTCATTCGAGGGTTCAGCGAAGAGAACGGATCCTGGAACACGATCTGGATGTCTTTGCGAGCTTCGCGTAGATCAGACTTGTTGAGCTTGAACAGGTCCCTGCCCTCGAATATCGCTTCACCAGCAGTTGGCTTGTCGAGCTGGAGAATTGTTCGGGCCACCGTCGACTTGCCACAGCCCGACTCACCAACGAGGCCATGAGTCTGCCCTGGCAGGACTTGCACGTCGACACCCGAGACGGCCCGGATGGGGCTCAGGCGGCCCGGAATGATTCCGCCACTCTGGGGAAACTCCTTCACCAGACCCCTGACGTCGAGGAGGGGTTCAATGGTCATACCGCCTCCCCCACTGGCTCGCCGACGAGGTGGCATGCGGCCGTCCGTGTTCGGTCACCGATCTGGATGAGCGCTGGCCGCTCCGTGCAACGATCGTGCACCTCTGGACATCGTGTTGCGAACGCGCAGCCAGCTGGAAGATCGACGACGCTCGGCGGTGTCCCGTCGATGGAGTGCAGCCGCTCGAGCGGACCAGTGATTCTCGGGACGGACCGCATCAAGCCCTTTGAGTACGGGTGTGCCGGCCTGCGATAGAACGATTCCGCATCTCCGGTCTCGACTGTACGGCCGGCGTACATCACGATGACTCGATCGGCCACTGACGCGACGACTCCCAGGTCGTGCGTGATCAGGATCAGGCCCATGTTGGTATCGGCCTGGATCTGGCCCAACAGATCCATGATCTGTGCCTGCACCGTCACATCGAGTGCGGTCGTCGGCTCGTCGGCGATCAGCACCTTCGGGTTCAACGCAAGAGCCATGGCGATCATTGCCCGCTGCCGCATGCCACCGGAGAA
Source organism: uncultured Acidimicrobiales bacterium (assembly GCA_905479685.1). Taxonomy (GTDB): domain Bacteria; phylum Actinomycetota; class Acidimicrobiia; order Acidimicrobiales; family SHLQ01; genus SHLQ01. The sequence continues at coordinate 33,960 of CAJQNJ010000133.1, read as the reverse complement.
TTCATGCGGGTACTGCCGGAACCGGATCTCCGGGTTCGGGATCCCGACCCGCTGCATCAGATCGATCGATCGAGTTCGAGCTTCGCTTCGAGACGCTCCCTCGTGCATGCGGAACATCTCCGCAATCTGCCAGCCGACTCGATAGACCGGATTCAGTGCGCTCAGGGGATCCTGGAAGATCATGGCGATCTCGGGCCCGCGGATGTTGCGGAGGACCGACGGCTCAGAGCCGATCAATTCGGTGTCCCCATACCGAATGCTCCCGCCCGCAATCACGGCGGGCGGCATCGGCAACAAGCCCATGACCGCTTGGACAGAGACTGACTTTCCAGATCCGGACTCGCCCAGGATCGCCATGGTCTCGCCCGCGGCGAGCTCCCACGACATATTCGACACAGCCTTGACGATGCCTTCGTCAGTGTGGAACTCGACACTCAAATCTTCGACGACGAGCAGCGGGACAGCCATCAGCGGAACCTCGGGTCGAAGGCTTCTCGAAGCTGTTCACCCATCAACACGAACCCCAGACTCGCGAAGATGAGATAGGCGGAAGGGAAGAACAGCAGATGTGGCGACTGTTGGATCCGGGTACCAGCTTCACTGATCATGTTGCCCCAGGAAATCGAGTCGATCGGAAGACCGATGCCCAAAAAGGACAGGGTGGCTTCGACCGAAATGATGCCGCCCATGCTGATCGTCGAGTAGACGAGAGTCGGGGCGATCGCATTGGGAAGAATGTGTCTGAAGATGATGCGCCCATCACCGGCACCCAACGCTTTCGCCGCTTGTACGTACTCGAGCCCCTTCACCTGCAACACCGTCGAGCGATACAAACGCACAACAGATGGCCAACCCAAGAAACCGATGGCCACCGTGACGTGCCAGATCTCTCGGCCCTCTTGGGTCGTCAGAGCGCTGAGCACGATGATCGCACCCACGAGGTACGGAAGGGCGAAGAACCCGTCGGCGGTTCGCGAGATGACCGAGTCGAGCGCTCCACCGTAATAACCGGCGAGGCTACCCAGGACGATGCCGACGACCACGGTGATCATCGTCGCGAAGAGCGCAACTACGAGTGAAACCCGTGCGCCGTAGGTGACTTGTGCGTAGTAATCACATCCTTGCACGTCGGTCCCGAACCAATGCTCGGACGACGGGCCCTGTCGGGCGTCGGCCAAGAAGCAATAGAGACCGCTCGGGTCGTCGGGCCCCGGCGAGGGCCACACGTACAAACCGGGAACAATCGCCATCCCCACAAAAGTCACGATGAGAAAAAGGCTCACCCAGAACAGCCAACGACGTCGCAGGATACGCCACGCGTCACCCCAGAATGTGCGGCGCGCTGGGTCGATTGCAGCCACAGCTTCGAGGTCGACCGTTTTTGGCTCAGTCATAACGAATCCTCGGGTCGAGCCACGCGTAGATCATGTCGACGATCAGGTTGATGAACAAATATGCCATCACGAGAAAGATCGAGACGCCCGTGATCATCGTGGTGTCGCGCTGCACGACCGCTCGGGTGATCCGGAAGCCGATACCGGGGATGTTGAACACCGATTCGGTCACAATTGTGCCACCGAGCAGCGCTCCGAGATCGATGGCCAAGACGGTGACAACAGGAATCAGAGCGTTGCGCAGTGCGTGGACGGTGAACACGCGCCGTTCCGTCAGGCCTTTCGCTCTGGCCGTTCGTAGATAGTCCTCACGAAACGTGTCGAGCAAGGTGGTGCGCATCAACCGAGCATCCACGGCCATGAGCGACGTGGCGATGACCAACGAGGGAAGGATGTAGCTCTTCAGGCCATCCTCGACACCAGAGACCGGCAGGATCCCCCACTTCACGCCGACGAAAAGTTGTGCGAGTAGGCCCAGCACGAACGGTGGAATCGACAACATGATCAATGTGATCACCAGGAAGGAGTTGTCGGCGAAGGTGTCCTTCTTGCGTGCTGAGAAGATCCCGAGAGGAATCGAGAACAGTGCAATGAAGAAGACCGACATCGTCGCCAGCGTCGCTGTTCGAGGCAGCGACTCCCTGAAGATCTCGTTGATCGGGCGTTGATTGGCGATCGAGTCGCCCAGATCGAACTGGAAGATGTCCTTCATGTAGAGGAAGTACTGCTTCCACAGCGGCTCGTTGAAGTGGTACCGCTCGACGTATGCCTCGCGCAGGTTGTCCGGGATGCGTCGCTCGCCGAACTGTGCCTGAATCGGGTCGCCGGGAATGATTCGAATGACCAAGAAAATCAGGAACGTGCTGATGAAGAAGACGGGAATCAGCTGCAGAAGTCGACGAATGAAGTAGCGAAACATGGGGTACGGGAACCCTAAACGCGCAACGGCGGGGCGACCTAGCCCGAGAGCCAGACCACCCCGCCGTTCACGCGTTCAGTGCATTGCTGGTGCTAGCCGAGAATCTCGACCTGTTCGAGCAGTGTGAATCCGAAGACGCTGTGGATCACGTTGTCGACGTTCTCCGTGTAGACCTTCTGACCACGGCTGAAGAACATCGGAGCGACGGGCATGTCCTCGCAGAGGATCTCCTGAGCTGTTGCGAGCGCAGGGAAACCGTCAGCCTCGGTTGGAGACGTCTTGAACTCGCTGATTGCTGCATCGAAGTCAGCGTTCGAGTACCCCGAGTAATTGTCGCTCGACTCGCTGCCGTAGATCGGCGAGAGGAAGTTCTCTGCGGTGGGTGAATCCCAGCCCCAGCCCAGTCGGAATGGACCATCCACTTCGCCAGCCTGAAGCTGATCGAGGTACGGCGAGAACTCTTGACCAACGAACTCGGCTTCGAGCCCGAGGACTTGGAGCCAACCGTTTGCAACGGCCTCGGTCCACACCTCGTGTCCGCCGCCGGTGTTGAACCAGAAGGTGACGGTGTTGCCCGGAATGCCACCTGCGGCGTCGAACATTTCCTTGGCCATGTCAGGGTTGTACTCGGTGTTCGCACATCCACCGATTGCGCCTGGCGCAAGTGGTGGAGCGAATCCGGCAGCCGGAGCACGGGTGCCAGCGAACACAGCATCGATGATCGTGTCGCGATCGATCGCCATCGACAGCGCCTTGCGGATGTCAGGGTTGTCGAATGGTGCCTGCTGCGTTGGGAAGCCGAGGTAGTTGATCACACCGGTTGCGACTTCGATGTAACGACCATCGAAGTCGTCAGTTGCGGTCGTGATGTTCTCTGGTGGAACCTCGGAGATGTTGAGGTTTCCAGCCTGTGCTTCGAGGTACATCGTCTCTTGCGAGTCGTAGATGCCGAACGTGATCGTGTCAGGCAGTCCAGCCGTGCCGTAATAGTCTGCGTATCGCTCGAGCTCGATGCGCACATCGTGCTCCCACGCACCGACCATCTTGTACGGTCCGTTACCCACGGGGGCATCGGTGTAGCTGTCGCCACCTGCTTCGACCGCGGCCATGTTGACCGGCGAGAAGACGGGGTGCGAGAGGATCTTCGGGAGGGTCGCAAGCGGCCCTTCGAGGGTGATCTCGAGGGTGGTGTCATCGATCGCGGCCAAGCCGGAGATCTCCGTAGCGTCGCCAGCTTCGACGTCGCCCCAACCTGCAACACCAGCCGAGTAGGAACCCTGGTAGGACACGTCGGACAGGTTGTCCGGGTTTGCGACTCGGTTGAATCCGTCGACGAACGACTGGGCCGTCACTGGCGTGCCGTCGTGGAATGTGACGTCGTCGCGAAGGTTGAATGTCCATGTGATGTTGTCGTCAGACGACCAGTCGGTTGCGACTGCTGGAACCGGGCTGAGGTCTTCACCGTAATCGGTCAGGCCGTCGAACAGCAGACGAGCGACTTCGAAGCCCTCGGAGTCCTGGGTGTTGAACGAATCGATCCACGAAGGCTCGACGATGCCGTAGCTGACGTTGCCGCCTCCTGCTGCATCGGTCGCCTCTTCTTCCATGGCAGGATCTTCTTCTGGATCCTCTTCTTCTTCCATGGCGGGATCTTCTTCTGGATCCTCTTCGGCCGTTCCCTCATCGTCGGTTTCGACTGCAGCATCGTCGGTTGTTGTCTCGTCTGCGTCGTCGCTACCGCACGCAGCGGCAATCAACGACAGCGCCATGAGCGCGGCGAGAACGCGCAATAAGCGCATCGTGGACAATTTCATTTTCTTCCTCCAAAGCTGTTCTGCAAACGAGCGCACTTCTCGACCGGACGTCAAAACTGGTGTCCCTGCGAAACCCACTTACAGACGGATGAGCCAAAGTTACTCCCTGGTAGGTCGGATTCCGAGTCGCGCATGATCATCGGCCACCTGAATGCAACGTGACGTATTCGACCAGATGCGTGCTCGCGGAACTCGCCGCGAGGCAGTTCTGGTTTCTGAGCGCCGTTGGAGTGCCTCCTACACTGCGGACATGACTATTCCGGTTATCGACCTCGCCGGCTTCTCGACGGGATCTGAAGCAGCCCGCGTCGCGGTTGGACGCCGCGTTGACAGGGCATGTGTCGAGGTGGGTTTCTTCTCGGTCGTCGGTCACGACATCGATCAACAGATCATCGACGAGGCACACGCGGCAGCGCTGGAGTTCTTCGACATGCCGCTCGACGACCGCATGGGAGCGGCCAAACCTGATCCGACCTACCCCTACGGCTACGCGCCATTCTCGACCGAGGCGCTGAATCGTTCCATTGGCGGATCGAGCGTCCCTGATCTCAAAGAGGCGTACAGCGTCGGGCCCTTGGCCGAACCTCCCCGGCCATTGGATGAGATGACCGATGTGAACGAGCGTGCTGTGTGGGCTCCGACACTGTGGCCCGCGGCGATGCCCAGTCTCCGACCGAGCCTCGAGCGCTACTACTTCGCGATGGCAGATCTGGCGAGAACGGTGATGAACACGTTCGCGTATGCGCTCGACCGCGGCGATGGCTGGTTCGATCCGTTCATCGATGAACACGGATCGGCGCTACGGCTCGCGCACTACCCGGCGCTCTCGAGTGCCCCCGACCCTGGGGCGCTGCGTGCGGGGGCGCACACCGATTACGGCACGCTCACGATCCTTCGCCTCGACGCCGAACCAGGACTGCAAGTGCGAGACCTCGAAGGCAACTGGTTCGACGTCGAAGCGCCCGATGGTGCCCTCGTCGTCAACCTCGGCGACCTCATGCAGCGTTGGACCAACGATCGTTGGCGTTCGACGATGCATCGTGTCGTGGTCCCGGCGGGGCGCCACGACAAGCGGCGACTGACGATGCCCTTCTTTCACAACGCGAACTGGGATGCTCGAATCGAATGCATTGTGGATGAAGGGGCGCACCCTCTTCACGAGCCGGTGTACGCCGGTAGGCACCTGATGGACAAGTTCCGCTCGACCGTTACCTGAACGAGCCTCTTCAGAGCGAAGCCGTGGGAGCGTGCTCGTGATCGGCTCGTCTCGTAGGGTTCGCGCATGACCAGTTCCACCGAGAACAGTTCACGAAACACCGAGGCCGAACGAAACGCTGCCATCGGAATTCTGATTGCCGCGCTTCTCGGTGCGTTGCTCGGCTGGGCAGGTGGCGACGGTGGTGACAGGGTCGGCGGGGTCTCCGTGTTCGCGGTCGTCACGATCGCTGCGTTCGCGATCAACGTCCTTGCGTTCGTTCCCTCGTATCGAGCCCGCACCGAGCACTATTACGACATCACCGGTTCGGTGACCTACCTCACGGTCATCGTTCTGGCCGTGCTCCTGTCCAGCGATCTCGATGCGCGAGCGATCATCGCCGCAGTGTTGGTGCTGATCTGGGCCGGACGCCTCGGCTCGTTCCTGTTCCGACGTGTCAAACGTGCAGGCGGGGACGGACGATTCGATCAGATCAAGCAGAGCTGGATTCGTTTTCTCATGGCCTGGGTGGTGCAGGGTCTGTGGGTCATCCTCACCGCAGGCGCAGCGCTTGCCGCAATCACCTCGGGCGCCAAGACCACATTCGGCGTGGTCGGTGCGATCGGACTGGTCCTCTGGCTGATCGGATTTGCGATCGAGGTGACAGCCGATGCACAAAAGACCGCATTCAAGAACGACCCGACCAATGACGGGGCGTTCATCGGCTCGGGGCTCTGGGCCTGGTCACGCCACCCCAACTACTTCGGCGAGATCACCCTCTGGACCGGCATGGCGATACTGGCGTTTCCTGCGCTCCAAGGCTGGCAGTACGCAACGCTCATCTCCCCGATCTTCGTGACCGTTCTCCTCACCCGCGTCAGTGGTCTCCCCATGCTCGAGCGACGAGCCGACAAGAAGTGGGGCGGCCAGTCGGACTACGAGGCATACAAGGCATCCACACCAATCCTCATCCCGAGACCTCCGCGATGAGTAGCGTGCGGCCATGAAAGATCGGCTGACCGCATTCGGACCAGACTTTCCGTTTGCATTCGACGATTGGCTCGAACATCCCGAAGGACTCGGAGCGATCCCGAGCGATGCCCTGGGCAGCGAAGTTGCCGTGGTCGGTGCTGGTGTTGCAGGCATGGTCGCCGCATACGAATTGATGAAACTCGGTCTCAAGCCGGTCGTCTACGAGGTCGGTCGCATCGGTGGCCGCCTGCGTTCAGAACCGTTCGACGCAGCACCCCACATCGTTGCCGAACTCGGAGGCATGAGATTTCCCAAGAGTGGTACGGCGTTGTGGCACTACATCGATCTGCTCGGACTCGAGACCCGCGACTTCCCGAACCCCCTCACTCCTGCAGCACCCACGACGGTCATCGATCTCGAAGGCCACTCGTTCTTCGCCGAGTCCGCAAGCGACTTACCAGGGGTCTTCGCCGAGGTTTCCGATGCATGGCACCGCGCGCTCGACGAGGTTGCCCACCTCTCCGAAATCCAGGCAGCGATGATCCGAAAGGACTCGTCAGCGGTTCGCGAGATCTGGCAACAGCTCGTCGATGATTGGGACGATCGAACGTTCTATGACTTCGTCGCCACATCACCTGCGTTTGCTGATCTGAGCTTTCGCCATCGAGAGATCTTCGGCCAGGTCGGTTTCGGCACCGGCGGTTGGGACTCGGACTTCCCGAACTCGATGCTCGAAATCTTCCGCGTGGTCATGGCTGGTTTCGAGGAGGACCAGCACTTCATCGTCGGTGGAGCCGAACAGGTCCCTCGCGGATTGTGGAACCATGCTCCCGACAACATTGCGCACTGGGAGCCAGGCACGACGGTCGCATCCCTGCACAGCGGGGCGCCACGTCCTGGTGTCACCGGTATTCGACGCGCCGGCAGCCAACTCGAGATCGAAGACCGCTGGGGTCAGACCCGCACCTACCCAGCAGCGCTGCTCACCGTGCAGAGTTGGCTGCTCACGACGTCGATCGACGTCGAGGAGACACTCTTCAGCCAGAAGGTCTGGATGGCGCTCGACCGCACCAAGTACATGCAGGCGTCGAAGACCTTCGTGATGGTTGACCGCCCGTTCTGGAAGGAGATCGACCCGCAGACCGGCCGCCCCAAGATGAGCATGACGCTCACCGACCGCAACACGCGTGGTACGTATCTGATCGACAACGGCGACGACGAACCTGGCGTCATCGTGCTCAGCTACGCCTGGCAGGCCGATGCAATGAAGGTGCTCGCAATGACCGCGGGCGAACGTGCCGAGTTGGCGATCGAAACCCTCGAGGCGATCTACCTCAACACCGATCTCCGAGGACACATCATCGGCGAACCAATCACGGTCAGCTGGGAAGCCGACCCGCACTTCCTCGGCGCGTTCAAGGGAGCGTTGCCCGGCCACTATCGATACAACCGCCGCATGCACAGCCACTTCATGCAAGCCGAGATGCCTGCCGAGCAGCAAGGCATCTTTCTCGCGGGCGACGATGTGTCTTGGACTCCAGGGTGGGCCGAAGGAGCGGTACACACCGCACTGAACGCCGTGTGGGGCATCGCCAACACGTTCGGTGGACGAACATCGCCGGACAACCCGGGGCCCGGAGACGTCTACGCCGACATCGGCCCTATCGAACTGCCGGACGAGTAAACGATGGATTCAACCAAGCAAACACGGATGTCGGGCAGAAGTCCCGACAAAGACAGATCCGACTATCAACAACTCGACGCCACCGATCTTGCCGCTTCGGTGCGATCCGGTGACGTCTCTCCTGCCGAGCTCGCCGAACTTGCCCGCGAACGATACCTCGCCACCAACGACGACCTGAATGCGATCGTCGAGTGGTACACGGACCCAACACCGGTCTCCACGACAACGGGGCCTCTCGCCGGCGTACCGTTTCTCGTCAAGGACTATGGCTCGGCCGAAGCAGGTCGGCTGGTGCAGATGGGCAGCCGACTCGGAGTCAACAACCGAGCGACGACCACCGCGCGATTCATCTCTCGTCTCCAAGATGCTGGGGCACAGATCCTCGGCCGTACGGCAGCTCCCGAATTCGTACAGCACGGTGCGACCGAGAGCCAGCTGAACGGCATCACCCGGAACCCACACAACCTGGAGCGTTCGCCTGGGGGTTCCTCGGGTGGCGCTGGCGCAGCGGTCGCAGCTGGCGTTGTCCCCGTCGCTCACGGAAGCGACTGCGCCGGATCGATTCGTATCCCCGCGGCGACCTGCGGCCTCGTCGGGCTCAAGCCGGGGCTGCAACGGATTCGACTCGATGATGGCGGGTGGGGTGGCATCGCCAACGAATTCGTGTTGTCGCGCACCGTACGTGACAGCCGTCTGTTCCTCGACGTCCTCGGCGACGGACCGTACTCGGCGACTCCCGATCGGCCACTCCGAATTGCGATGAACACCGATCATTGGAGTGGAGCCGACGAAGATGAAGAGGTGGTCGCATCCACCCGAGCCACCGCCGATCGCCTGCGCAGCCTGGGTCACGAGATCGTCGTCGTTCCACCGCCGGTCGACTACGAAAAGCTCATGGGCACGTTCCTTGCCCTCTTCCACAAATGGATCGTGCACGATGTCGATCGGCTCGTAGCGTCCGGTGGGGTCGAGAGCGACGAGACGCTCGAGCCACTCACGCGTCGGGTACTCGCGCGGCTACGACGGCTGACGATGGAGGACACCCTCGAAGCCGAAGTTGCTGGGGGCGAACTGACCATGGACCTCGAGCGGGCGATGGAGGGATTCGATCTGCTGCTCACTCCCACACTTGCTCGATCCGAGATTCCGATCGGTGTACTCGCAGGCGACGTCGACGACTACGACGAGTACCTTCGCCTCAACGACGAAATCTTCGCGTACAACTACCTGTTCAACGTGAGCGGATGGCCTTCGATGTCGGTCCCGGCAGGAGAAAACTCGAACGGCATGCCCATCGGCGTCCAACTCTCGGCGGCGCTCGGATCCGAACACGTCCTGCTCGATCTGGCCGAGTCTCTCGGCTGATCGTCGCGTCACAACAAACGGGAGGCGAGCGCACCAGCCTTCGAGGTCTTGTCGCTCGAGTACTCGACACCATCGGCGCGCTGCATCACCCGTCGCGTTCCCCAAACACCGAGCCATCGCAATGGTTCGGGCTCCCACTTGCGCACGCCCACATTCACCCACGGAAGTGTCGTGAGATCGGTGTTCACCGACGACGCCTTCCGCGAGGCTTCGGCTGGGTCGATCGACGCGGTGATCAACTCGGCGAGCGTCTGTCCTGCGAGGTTGGAGGCGCACACACCCTCGCCCACGTATCCCCCAAGATGTGCCATGCCTGACACACGGTCGAAGTTGACCGAGGGGGTCCAGTGTCTCGGTGCGCCCAGCACACCACCCCAACGATGGGTGATCGCAACGTCGGCGAGAACGGGAAAGAGTTCGACCAACGTGTCGGCGACCAATTCGTGGGTCGGCTCGTGTAGCTCGGTGGCGGGGTCGATCCTGCTCCCGAACAGATAGGGCACGCCCCTGCCGCCGAACGCGATCCGATCGTCAGCGGTTCGTTGGCCGTAGATGACCGCGTAGCGACCGTCGGCAAACGTGGGGCGATCATTCAGGCCCACGACGTCGAGCTGAGCTCTCGACAACGGCTCAGTTGCAACCATGAGCGAGTACAGCGGGACCATACTTCGCTTCTCGCCAGGCAACTCGCTCGTGTATCCCTCTGTGGCACGGACAACGATCGGGGCCCGAACAACACCGTGTGGCGTCGTGACGACACCAGCGTCGATCGTGTTCGCTGCGGTGTGTTCGTAGATCGTGACACCGCGGCGCTCCACTGCGTCGGCCAAGCCGCGTACCAGTGGCGCCGGGTCGATCGCAGCGTTGTGCGCAAAGAACGCCCCGCGTCGCACGTTCGTGGCGTTCACCCGCGCAGTTGTTTCCTGCGCGCTCAAGAGGCGGATGTCCTCGTCGGAGAATCCGAGCGAATGTTCGTGCTCGACCGACTTGATCAGCCGCTTTTCCTGCGCAGCATTTCGGGCCAAATAGACGGCGCCACCCTTTGTGAAGCCACAGTCGATCCCCTCGGCATCGGCCACTCGGCCAACCTCGTCGACCGCTCCGTGCATTGCCCTGATGAGCCGCATCGCATCGGCCATCGACCCATGTTTTGCATACTTCTCCACACTTGCGGCCAACTCACCCTCGCACCATCCGCCGTTTCGTCCCGACGCTCCAAACCCGCAGATTTCACGTTCGACGATGACGATGTTCAGCTCCGGCGCGCGATTCGACAGGTAATAGGCGGTCCACAATCCGCTGAACCCACCTCCGATGATCACCACATCGACGTCGATGTCACCGCCGAGCGCCGGGCGTGGTTCGATCGCGTCCGGCAGCCGATCGAGCCACAGAGACAGAGAGCGATACTCCCTCACGCGGACTCAGCTTCGGCATCGAAGTCTGGGTTCTCCCAGACGATCAGGACCGAGTTGTTTCCGACGGTCGGGTCCGTGACATATCCCGGAAGCACCGTGCGAGGCTCAAATCCATTCGACATCTGAAAGGTGAGGGTCGGGTCCGTGAGCTTCCCCGCCCGCACCTTGTCGATGTATTCCTGCGCCGTCATATCGGAGATGTGATTCGCGTACCCGGGCAATACGCCTCCGGCAACGATCCCGCGTTTGTTGGCCGACCGCACATAGTCCTTGCGAAGACGGTAGAGCTCCCGACCGATCCCTCGGCCCCGATACTCGGGATACACGCTGATGTCGGTGCCGTAGTACCACGGGCTGTCAGGGTCGTGATCGCCAAGTCCCCCTTCACCCTCGATGTCTCGAAGTGTGTGGTTGGGATTGTCGAAGTCGAACTCGAGCAAGATCCCCAATCCCATTCCGATCGGCCGGCCATCGTCGAGCGCCACGAAGTTGCCCTCGGGAAATGCCGCGGCCAGTTCGATCAGCTCCGCCTCGTGATACAGGTCCTGTGCGTCGATGGTCGCAAACACCGACAGCTCCAGCTCTTCGCATGCCTTGGCATGCGAGGCCGCAAGATTGACGTATTCGATTTCGCTCACAAGAACTCGATCCGTTCGTAGTCGTTTTCGCTCGGCAGACCCCATACCGCCCAGAAATCTCGGGTCGATGGTCTCATCACGGCACCACCACTCGATTCGATGTGGTACGGCTCTACAGCTATCTGGCACACGGTCGGGGTCCGGGTCAGCTTCATCATGTCTTCCACCCCGAGACCATCATCATCGAGGAACTCCCTTGCGATCTTCAACCTCTTGATCGACGAGTCCTGCAGAACACCAGTGCGCTGGCCCTGGACCGCCTGGGTTTCTGGCGAGAGTGTGTGGTTGGTGTGCACCAGGGCGTCGGCGCCGAGCTTTGTGACCGGCCGAACCGAAGGCATTCCCTCGATGTTCCAACCGGCGCCTTCCGCGTCGAAGACCGAGTAGTTGTGCCCACCGGCCAGATCAGCATCGAGAATCACATCCCGAGCCTCGTCCGCGGTTTCGCACAACAGCGCTGCTCGGACGACCTGAGGCCAGGTCACGCCGGCCACGCCATCGGTGGCGGTCAGGTTGTTGATTCCGACGCATACCCCGAGCTCGTTCATACCGATCTGACCGAGGGCTCCAACCGTGGTGAACACGATGGCCGATGGACCTTCCGTGGGAGCGACCCGAAGCAGAACAACATGGTCGGTCGCCGTGTCATGCATGTCCCAGGTCTGTGCGAAGAGTCCCATACCTCCTTCGGCTCGATCGTTCGGCACGATGAACGCCGTGCAATCGTCCTCGATGACCGATGCCGGATGTTCACCTCCGACAACAGCTCGAACCGTGTCCACGAAGTCGGTGAACCCGCCGACAACGATTGCTTCAGCCGGAGTGATTCCAGCCGAACCGGCCATCGCTGACATTTCGGCGAAGAGATCGGCGTTGTGCGCCTCGTGTGCCGGGAGCATCGTTTCTGCCAATTCGATGATGGCCCCCGCCGACATTGGGCCACCGGACCACAGCCCAGACGTGACGAGCTGCATACGTTCATCGAGGTACGCACGGATATCAGTGGCGTGCGTGCGACCATGCGCAGCCCCCCGCTGCTCAGGCCCGCCACAAAGGTCGAGTATGCGAAGGGGAGGACGCTTCATAGAAATTGAATACTGGTGGACAACTCGACATCTCGCAACTGATTCAGTTGATCTTTTGGCCCATATGGTGTTGAATCCGTTGTCATGTCCGCGCACCGATCACCCAACGAACCGCTCGAGTCACTTGCTGATCGTCACCTGTGGGGTCATTTCTCGTCGCTCGGCAAGAGCGTGGACGGCACCTCGATCATCGAACGTGGCGACGGTTGTTACGTCTGGGACAACCATGGAAAGCGGTATCTCGACGGCCTCGCTGGCCTCTACACGACCCAGGTTGGCTACGGGCGAAGAGAACTCGCTGACGCTGCACACGACCAAATGCTCAAGCTCGGCTACTTCCCGATCTGGACCTACGCCCATCCAAAGGCGGTCGAGCTGGCCAATCGACTGAGCGATCTGTCGCCCGGCGACTTGAACCGCGTCTTCTTCACCAGTGGCGGATCTGAATCCGTCGAGTCCGCGTTCAAACTCTCTCGCCAATACTTCAAAGAGATCGGCCAGCCGGAGCGCATCAAGGTCATCAGCCGCAATCTCGCCTACCACGGAACCACCATGGGGGCACTCTCGATCACCGGCCTCGAGTTCGCCAAGACACCCTTCGAACCGTTGGTACCGGGCGCGCTCAAGGTCTCGAACACGAACGACTTCGCCCAGGCCTACGCCGGTCCCCCTGAGCTCCTCGGAATTGCAGCAGCCAACGAGATCGAGGATGCGATCATCGCCGCTGGGCCCGAGACTGTCGCCGCAGTGTTTCTCGAACCCGTGCAGAACTCTGGTGGATGTTTCGTACCTCCGGCTGGGTACTTCCAACGGGTTCGCGAGATCTGCGACACCCACGGCGTTCTGCTGGTTTCTGATGAGGTCATCTGTGCCTTCGGTCGACTTGGAGAGTGGTTCGGTTCACAGGCGCTCAACTACCAGCCTGACATGATCACAACGGCGAAGGGTCTCACCTCTGGTCACTCCCCACTCGGCGCGCTACTCGTCAGCGACCGGGTCGCAAAACCGTTCGCTGACACCGACCACGTGTTCCAACACGGATTCACCTTCGCTGGTCACCCGGTCAGCTGCGCTGTTGCGCTGGCAAATCTCGACATCATCGAGAACGAGCACATGCTGGACAACGTGACGACGAATGCAGCGGCGTTTCGCGCATCCCTCGACCAGCTCACGGACCTGCCCATCGTCCGAGAGGTCCGGGGCATGGGGTACTTCTATGGCATCGAACTCATGAAGGACGCCGAGTCCGGAGTTGCCTTCACCGACGAGGAAGCCGAGAGTCTGATCCGCGGATTCCTCTCCCTTCGTCTAGCCGACCTCGGACTGTTGTGCCGTGCCGACAGCCGCGGAGACCCTGTCATCCAACTCGCCCCTCCGATCATCGCTGGGCCCGAGGAATTCGAGACGATGACGACGATCATTCACCAAACGCTCACGGAGGCAATGGCTCGGATGGGCGCTTCTACATGACTCGAGCCGTGGAGCTCGACGAAACCGACAAAGCGATCATTCGCCAGCTCCAGGTGGATGGACGGATGCCCTATGCACAGTTGGCACCCATCGTTGGACTCTCCGAAGCGGCCACGAGACAACGCGTGAATCGCCTGACCGAACGGGGTGTCGTGTCGATCGTCGCAGTGACCGATCCCTTGGCCCTCGGATATGGCTACCAGGCCATGCTCGGGATCTCGATCGACAACGAGGTTGTGAAGACGGCTGGAAAGCTCGGTCAGATCGACGAACTCGAGTACGTCGTCATCGCTGCAGGTCGATACGACGTGCTTGCCGAAGTCGTCTGCCGGGATGCCGACCATCTGCTCGGCGTGATCGATGAGAAGATCAGACATGTTTCGGGAGTGCGAACAGTAGAGACGCTGACATACCTCCGAATTATGAAACAGCAATATGACTGGGGCACGATGTGAGCGCTTCAGCCTTGGAGAGGGTTCCACCGGAGGATTTGTCGTGACAGCAGCAGTCGACATCAAAGGGGTCACCAAACGTTTCGACGACGTCTATGCCGTCGATGACATCGATCTCTCCATCGCCGACGGCGAGTTCTTTGCGATGCTCGGCCCAAGTGGTTGTGGGAAGACCACCACACTTCGCATGATCGCCGGCCTCGAGTTCCCGACGATGGGCAGCCTGAAGATCTTCGGCGAGGAAGTCGGGACGCTTCCACCGAACAAGCGGCCCGTCAACACCGTCTTTCAGAACTACGCACTTTTCCCACACATGAGCGTCCTCGACAACGTGAGTTTCGGTCTACGGATGAACAAGGTCGACAAGACCACCGCAGCAAAGAAGGCCCATGAGCTGATCGAGTTGGTGCAACTCAGCGGCATGGAGAAGCGGCGGCCCTCACAGCTCTCCGGTGGCCAGCAACAACGTGTCGCGCTGGCACGCGCTCTCGTCAACGAGCCGAAAGTGCTTCTGCTGGACGAGCCGCTCGGTGCCCTCGATCTGAAGCTTCGCCAGGAAATGCAAGGAGAGCTGAAGTCGCTACAACGCGAACTCGGAGTGAGCTTCGTCTTCGTCACGCACGATCAGGAAGAAGCGCTCACGATGGCAGATCGCATCGCGGTCATGCACAACGGCAAGCTCCTCCAAGTCGGGACCCCAGAGGACATTTACGAACGGCCCGCCAACCGCTTCGTCGCCGATTTCATCGGTCAGACGAACCTGCTCGACGCTGTCGTCGAGGACGACGACATGATCATTCTCGAGAACGGCACCCGCCTGATGGCGCCGAACCCACTGCCTCCAGGCACGAAGGTCGCGATGAGCCTTCGCCCCGAAGCAGTCGACATTGGACCACGAGGAACCGTTCCCGCTGAGCACCAAAAGACAAGCCTCGAGGGTGTCGTCGAATCGATGACGTACCTGGGCCACGCACTCGACTACACGGTCAAGATCGGCTGGATCGACCTCGAGGTTCGCGCGGACGCAGTACATGCCGAGCAGCGGTTCCAACCCGGCGACGAGGTCGCCGTGTGGTGGGACCGCACCTCGGACTGGGTTGTGGCCGACTGATGACGGCCACCCTGGAACCGGAAGCTTCCATCGACGCCGACGTCGCCACGCCCGAGTTCGAGGCTGCTCGCGAACAGCAGAAACGACGTCAGGGCCTGTTCATGGCGCTGCCCGCCTACCTCTACTTGTTCGTCTTCTTCGTCATTCCACTTGTCATTGTGATCGTGTATTCGTTCGCTACCCGAACACGGTTCGGCACCGAGCTCTCGGGGTGGAACATCGACTCCTACCGGCGCTTAGGCGACCCGTTGGTCCGCGACATCTTGCTTCGCTCGACGACCCTGGCCGTCATCACCACGCTCATCTGTCTCCTGCTCGCATATCCGTTCGCGTACTACATGTCGACTCGGTCAGAGAAGACCCGCAACCTGATGCTGGTCTTCGTCATGATCCCGTTCTGGACGAACTTTCTCGTTCGCAACTATGCCTGGCGAGTGATTCTCGGAAGCGACGGGCCGTACAGTCGGCTCTCCGAAGCGATCGGCTTTGGTGAGGGACGGCTTCTCTTCACGAACGTCGCGGTGATCTTGGGGCTGGTCTACGGGTTCCTACCGTTCATGATCCTCCCGCTCTATGCAGCGATAGAACGCATTGACGGTCGGCTTCTCGAGGCAAGCCGTGATCTCTACGCGTCGGGGTTCCAGTCGTTCCGACACGTTCTGCTTCCGTTGTCGATGCCTGGCGTCGTGGCGGGTTCGATCCTCGTGTTCGTCCCGAGCTTGGGTGCCTATGTGACCCCGGCGATCCTCGGTGGAGCAAAAACGACGCTCCTCGGGAGCTACATCGTCACGCAGTTCTTGTCTGCTCGAGATTGGCCGTTCGGAGCAGCCCTCTCGTTCGTGTTGATGGCCGTGATGCTCACGTCGACCATCGTCTATTTCCGTAAGGGAGGTCGGACGTTGTGAGCGGCATCACCGAGCCCCGAAGCACGACCAAACGTGTTCTCCAAGCAAACATCTGGCTGGTCTACCTCTTCTTCTACGCACCAATCCTGGTTCTGGTCATCTACTCCTTCAGCGACAGCCGCAATGTCGGCGCATGGGGCGGCTTCACCCTGGATTGGTACCGCGACTTTGGCGATTCGAGTGCCGCCAAGGGAGCATTGTCCAACTCACTCAAAATCGCTGTCGTGTCGACCATCGTCGCTGTGGTGCTCGGCACGATTTCTGCGCTGGCTCTCGAACGGTTCACCTTCCGAGGCAAACAGGTCTTCGATGCGCTGCTCTACCTGCCGATCATCATCCCCGACGTGACGATGGCGGTGATGCTCCTTCTGTTCTTCTCCGAGGCGGCCAACATCTTCGGGTTCTCCAAGGGATTCGCCACGATCACGCTCTCGCACATCGCGTTCAGCATCAGCTTCGTCTCGATTGTCGTCCGGGCTCGACTGGCGGGGATGGACGACAAACTCGAAGAAGCCGCAGTCGATCTCTATGCCACGAAGTGGCAAGCATTTCGTCATGTGACGCTTCCGCTGATCATGCCCGGCATCATCGGGGGAGCTCTCCTTGCATTCACTCTGTCGCTCGACGACGTGGTCATCACCGAGTTCGTCACCGGACCGGGCTGGACGACACTTCCCGTCTACGTGTTCGGTCTGATCCGCAAGGGCGTGACTCCGCTGATCAACGCGATCTCGGTGGTCATGCTCGTTGCATCCATGGGACTTGTCGCTCTCTCATTGCTCACCGACCGTGCGCGAGGAGAATCTGCAGAGATCGAGTGATCATCTACACCATCAATTCAGAAACCGAGCTTCGGCTCGACTAGGAGGGAATCCAAATGAAGACCAAGAAGTGGTTGGGCCGTATCGGCTCAGTCCTTGCCATCACACTCATCGCTGCCGCGTGCGGTAGCGATGGATCAGAATCATCCGCAGGCGAATGCGCCGTCGACGAAGTCGACGGGGACCTCGCGCTCTACAACTGGGCCGAATACATCGACGAGGAACACCTGGCAGCGTTCGCAGAGGAATTCGACATCAGCGCCACGATGGACACATACGAGTCCAACGAGGTCATGCAGCCCAAGATCGCAGCCGGGAACTCTGGCTACGACGTGATCGTGCCCTCGGACTACATGGTGGGCATTCTGATCGCCGGCGAACACATCCAAGAACTGAACCAAGACCTGCTGCCCAACCTGTCGAACATCAGCGAGGACTTCTCGAACCCGAGTTATGACCCAGACGGGAAGTACTCGGTGCCGTACCAGTGGGGCTATACCGGCCTCGCCGTCAACACTGCCGTGCTCGGCGACGACTACCCACGCTCGTGGGACATCGTCTTTGGGGACTACGCCGATGACTACAGCGGTCAGATCACGTTGCTCGATGATCCCCGCGAGACACTCGGCGCAGCTCTCAAGTCACTCGGCTACTCGCTCAATACCACCGACCAGGGAGAGCTCGATGAGGCACAGGCCCTGATCAGCGACGCAAAGGACAACCTCGCTGCATTCAACACCGACTCGTCCGACGAGCTCCTGACCAGCGGTGAAACGGTGATCGCGCATGGTTACTCGGGCGACATGTTCACGCAATTCCTCGAGACAGACAACCCTGATGATTACGCGTTCTTCGTGCCCGAAGAGGGTGGCACTCGTTGGATCGACAACATGGCCATTCCATTCGATGCTCCTCATCCATGCACCGCGCACACCTTCATCAACTGGTTGCTCGACGCCGAGGAGGGTGCGACGTTGTCGAACTGGAACTACTACGGCACGCCGAACGAAGCTGCGATCGATGGCCTTGACGAGGAGCTGAATGCGTTCCTCACCGACCCAGCCGTGTTGGTCGGAGGGTTGGACAGCGTCGAATCGATCGCCGATACGGGCGACTTCGAGACCAGCTACGCAGACGCCTTCACACGAGCGAAGGGGTAGTCGAACCAACGTTGGTCCTGTCCGCGTTCCCCATCGGGGCGCGGACAGGACAACGTGCTTCTGCACCAGGTCGCGAGGTGTCGATGAACTAGGCGAGCGGGCCGATGTCGTGTTTTCGACGATGTTCGAACAGAAGCGACGTCCGTTCGTCAAAGACGCCGGGGAAGCTGCTGATCTCGTTGATGATCACGCGCTGCAACGACTCGGCATCGGTCACGGCCAGATGAATGACGGCGTCTTCGACCCCGGTGATCAGATGGAGCCCGATCGTCTCGGGAAGATTCCACATGTGCCCGAGAAACCCATCGATGACATCGTCACTCTTTGGTTGCAGGCGGACGAACACGAGCGCTTGGAGGGTCCGTCCAAGCGCCGCAAGATCGATGTCGGCGTGATACCCCCTGACAACTCCGCGTTGTTCGAGATCGCGAATACGGTTCAGTGCTGTCGAGGGCGCAAGACCCGACTTCTTCGCCAATGCCCGGTTCGTTTGGCGCGCATCTCGTTGCAGTTCGGACACGAGAACGAGATCGGCCTCCGATGTGAGTCGCTCCGCCATGATTCATCCGTTCGAATTCTGTGGTGTGTTAGGGGTCACATCCGAAGATATGCCCAAATTCGAGGACTTTGACGAATTTTATTCGACTTCTTCATACGACGGCAGAACATACCGAATACTTGGGAGGCAACATCTGCACACACGACCACGGAGATGATCATGGCTCTCATCGACGACTACCGCCTCGAGCAGCGATACACCGCCGATACCGGCACGGTGTTCTTGACTGGAATCAACGCGCTTGCTCGACTTCCGCTGGAACAACTGAGAGCTGACCGACGCGCAGGCCATAGAACCGCCGCGTTCGTGTCCGGGTACCAGGGATCGCCCCTCGGCGGGTATGGCGAAGCGGTCAAAGCTGCAGCGAAGAACGATCCAGATCTCCCCCTGACGTTCTCACCCGGGCTCAATGAGGAGTACGCAGCGACAGCGGTGATGGGGTCACAGCTTGCGGCAGCGCAGGCCGACTGTACGTATGACGGCATCGTCGGCCTTTGGTACGGCAAGGCACCCGGAGTCGATCGTGCTGCCGATGCGCTGAGACACGCCGTGTTCGCCGGAACATCGATGCTCGGTGGTGCAGTTGCCATCGTCGGCGACGACCCCAATGCAAAGTCATCGACCGTACCTTCCTCGTCGGCAGGCCTGTTGCAGAGCATGCACATGCCGCTTCTGTATCCGGGCGATCCGGTCGAGGCCCTGGACCTCGGACGTCACGCCATTGCGTTGTCCCGAGCCACCGGGCTGTGGTCGGCGCTGAAAATCGTGGCCGATGTGGCGGACGCCTCCGCGAGCATCGACCTCGACCCCGACCGGGTTCGACCGATCGTTCCGTTGATCGACGGAGTTCCGTATCGCCATGTTCCCGACGGCCGTCTCCTGACCCCGCACAGCGTAGAGATCGAGCGCGAAATCCTCGAGGTCCGCTACGAACTGGCGAGAAGCTACGCCGCAGACAACAAACTCAACCATGTGACGGTCGACCCGGGTGATGCGTGGATAGGGCTCATCGCATCGGGCATCACCTACCGAGAAGTGCGCGAGGCCCTCGCTCGACTCGGATTGGAGACCGACGACGCCGTCCATGCTGCCGGGATCCGTCTGTTGAAGATGGGCATGCCGATGCCGTTCAACCCAGCCACGATGCGAACGTTCGCACGCGGTCTCGAGGAAGTGTTCGTGCTCGAGGAGAAGCAACCAAACATCGAGTCGCTTCTCAAGGATGCGCTCTATGCCGCACCTGAACGTCCGATCATCGTCGGCAAACACGACGAGACGGGACAGATCATGCTTCCGGCATGGGGGGCTCTCGATGCCGACACGATCGTTCCTGTCCTTCGCAGACGTCTCGAAGGGCGCCTCGGAGACCGGCTCATCCCTGCAAGACCCAAACGAGTTCGGATTCCCATCTCGTTGAGCGTCGCACGGGCGCCAGCATTTTGTTCAGGCTGTCCACACAATCGAAGCACCGAGGTTCCTGCTGGATCGCTCGTCGGTGCTGGAATCGGCTGTCACACGATGACGCTGCTCATGGACGAAGACCGCGTCGGCGACATTGCTGGTCTGACATGTATGGGTAACGAGGGAACCCAGTGGATCGGGATGGCTCCGTTCGTGGAACACCCGCATCTGATCCAGAACCTCGGCGATGGCACGTTCTTCCATTCGGGTCAGCTGGCAATACAGGCCGCGATCGCCGCCAAAGTGAACATCACCTACAAACTCCTCTACAACGGCACTGTTGCCATGACGGGCGGCCAAGATCCCGCGGGTCAACTTCGGGTGGCCAGCGTCGCCAAGATCCTCCTCACCCAAGGAGTCGCAAAGGTGCTCGTCACCTCGGACGACCCCAAGAACTCGAGCTATCGATCACTTCCGCGTGCTGTCGATGTCTGGGATCGAACACGCCTGATCGAAGCACAGGAGACGCTGGCACACATACCCGGCGTGACCGTTCTCATCCATGACCAAGCATGTGCGGCCGAGACCCGTCGTGCCCGGAAACGTGGGCTGGTGGAAACCCCAAATCAACGGGTCGTCATCAACCCTCGGATCTGCGAAGGTTGCGGAGACTGCGGTCAGGTGAGCAATTGCCTGTCGGTGCAGCCGGTGGAAACACCCTTCGGCCGCAAGACCGAGATCGACCAGACGACCTGCAACTTCGACTTCAGCTGCCTCGAAGGCGATTGCCCCTCGTTCATGACGGTGACCACCAAGGAGCCCTCTCGAATTCGATCATTGCTCGGCCTTCAGCGAGATACGCCCAGGGTCACCGGCGATGTGTCTGACGACGTGCGTCCGGACATCGAGGGTCGTCAGATCCCGGCGCCGCGGGTGTTGGTGTCTTCGGATGACTTCGCAATGCGGATCACGGGAATCGGCGGAACTGGTGTGGTGACGGTCGCCCAGGTACTCGGTACCGCTGCGATGCTCGAGGGTTTCCACGTCCGAGGTCTCGATCAGATCGGATTGTCTCAAAAAGCTGGCCCGGTCGTGAGCGACATTCGGCTCTCCAAGCGGCGCCCCTCGTATACGAACCGGCTCGGGCAGGGACAAGCAGATCTCCTCTTGGCCTTTGATCAGCTGGTGGCCGCATCGCCGATTGGTGAACTCACCTCTGATGCTGATGCCACATATGTCGTGGGATCCTCATCGTCAACTCCGACCGGTTCGATGATCACGCACCCATCACTCGAGATGCCCTCACCGGACGAGCTCGCAGACCGGATCGGAAGCGGGACCCGGCCCGACCACCACTGGGCCGACGCACATGCGATCACCACGGACATCTTTGGCTCGTCGACAACAGCGAACCTCTTCGTGGTGGGTATGGCCGTGCAGGCAGGCGTGCTTCCCATCGAGCCCGCCCACCTCGAAGCTGCAGTGACGCTGAATGGTGTGGCAGTCGAGGCCAACATCGAGGCCTTCCGATGGGGACGTCTATGGATCGCAGATCCCGAATCTGTCGATGATGCTCGTGGGCACACACGGAGTTCCTCCGTCTCGACACCTGAGCACTCGCCCGACCGACTCGATCAACTCGGCGTCGATGGAGCACTGCGCGACCAGCTCTCGATGTTCGCCGCAGAACTGACCGCGTGGGGCGACGAACGTACGACTGCCAGTTGGTTCGACATGCTCGATCGAGTCGCCGAAAAGGAACGTTCGGTCACGGAGTCCACCAACCTATTGGCCGCGGTAGCGGCCGGGCTTTTCAAACTGACCGCCTACAAGGACGAGTACGAGGTCGCCCGGCTCATGACGCTCGAGGCAGGTCTCGACCCCGCACGTGAAGTCGCCCAAGCATCGGGATCGATCGCGTGGAAGCTTCATCCTCCACTCCTTCGGGCGCTCGGGATGAACCGCAAGATCACGATTGGCGCCTGGGCGACACCTGCGGTGGAGGCTCTTGCGCGCGGGAAACGCCTCCGGGGAACGGCTCTCGATCCATTCGGGCGTGCAGAGGTTCGGCGGGTGGAGCGAGAACTTCCTGTCGAATATCGCCAAGCAGTCGAGACCGTGCTCTCTCGGCTGTCGTCCGAAAACCATGCTGACGCCATTGCGATCGCTGAACTACCAGAGGTCGTGCGCGGCTACGAGGGCATCAAACTGGCGAACGTCGAAATCTTTCGGTCCCGGCTTTCACTCGCGCTCGCGCTGTTGGAATGAGTGCACTACACCTCGGGAGCGAACTGCTGGTGTGCAAGAGTTGAGGCCACGTTGCGGGAGGACGAATGGTCGGTAGAACGAGCACGACACAGTGGAACGTCATGGACGATGTCGCACCACTTGTATCCGCGACTGTTCGTCAGCCGGCGTTGGTTCCCGACTCGTGCATCGATGCGTTCGCCGAACTCGGGGTGTGTTATCTGCCTGGAGCGTTCGTCGACTGGGTCGATCCGCTACGGGCGGGCCTCGAACGCATGATGCGAACCCCGCAGGACTTCGCATTCCCGAACGAAAGCGCCGCGGAGGACGAGCCTGGCCGCTTCTTCGACGCCTACTGCAACTGGCAGCGGGTACCCGAGTTCCTCCTGTACACACTGACCTCGTCGGCCGCCGCTATCGCGGCACAATGTATGCAATCACCCACCGCGCAGTTCTTCCACGAACACGTCTTCGCGAAAGAGTCCGGGACCGAGAAGAAGACGCCATGGCATCACGATCTGCCCTACTACTGCGTCGACGGGCGACAGACCGCAAGCGTGTACGTCGCCCTCGATGACACCGACGAGGAGACGGCGGTGAGGTTTCTCGGGGGATCACATCGCGACGGAAACACGTACACGCCTCGCCGCTTTCTATCGGGTGCTGACTACCCGCAAGAAGACGAGTCCATGGTGTCCGCCCCATCTGACGAAACCGAGTCCCCACATCGGGTCATCAGCCGAAGTCTGGTGGCAGGCGACGCCATCGTCTTCGACTTCCGAACATTGCACGGAACAACCGACGTACGAATCCAATCCAGACGGCGAGCGTTCTCGACGCGATGGTTGGGCGAAGACGTTCGCTACGTCGAGCGACCCGGAATCACATCTCCGCCACTGGGCGATCTCGGAGTCCGCGTGGGGGAGCCGATGCCCGAACACCTCTTCCCCACGTTGTGGCATACCCCCCGATGACGACAGGCATACGCCAATTTGTCGACATCGACACACATCGGTTGACCGATCCAGACTACCGAGATCGGTGCGCCAAACGGCTCGACGCTGAGGGCGCTCTTGTCCTTCGCTCGTTCTTCACCGACGTATTCGTCGACTCGGTTCGCAAAGAATCGACCGGCCGGGAGCCCGAGGCATTCTTCGCTTCGAGCACCCACAACATCTGGCTCACGCCTCCGGACCCGAACTACGCCGAAGATCACACCTTCAACCGCCAGATGGTCAGCACCAAAGGTCTGCTCGCAGACGATCAGGTCTCATCGACCTCTGCCCTCCGAGCGGTCTATGACGACCCCTCCGTCCGCGAGTTCATCGCTTCGGTTGTAGGCGTCGCTGAGGTGTACCCGTACGCGGACGACCTCTCCTCGGTCAATGTGCACTTCCATCGAGACGGAGAAGAATTGGGTTGGCACTTCGACAACAGTTCGTTCGCCATCACCACCCTGATCACTCCACCGAAAGATGGAGGAGTGTTCGAGTACGTCCCCGAGCTACGTGACGCAGCGCTCGATGAGCAGAACTTCGATGGCGTACGAGATGCGGTCGACAACGCAACGAATGTGCACCAACTCGACTTCGAGCCGGGCGATCTGGTCATATTCCGGGGGCGCAACTCCATGCACCGTGTCACCCCGAGCCAAGGAGATCGGACACGGATCCTCGTTGTGTTCGCCTTCAACACCGAGCCCGGTATCGGCCTTTCCGAGTCGGCGAAGCAGACCTTCTATGGCCGAACCTGAGTTCCGGTGATCGAACCGCTACCCGGCGATCTTCCCGAGGACTTCGACGATGACGTCGACCCAGAACGGCTACAGGTTTGTCACTACTGGCGTTGCGGCGAGCTCTTCGAGACTCGCACGTCGAACCATCAGTTCTGTCGCAAGGCATGTCGGAGCCGGCAGCGAAAGTGGGAACGGTCGCAGGCGCGCAAGGCGGCCCGCGCTGCGAAGAAGACTCGCTAGTCGAACCCACGTATGCGGATGGCGTTGCCATGGGCATTGAAGCCTTCGTGCTCGCTCAACGCAATCGTGCTCGCCGCCACGGCTGCGAGTGCCCCGGCATCGAGGTGCCCGATCGCTGCGGACTTCATGAATTGCTCAACTGTGATACCACCAGCGCGATTGGCGAATCCACCGGTCGGCAAGGCTGCCGGCCCACCCAGGGTGAAGTTGCCAACGGAAAAGGGCGTGTGTTGACCGAGCAGGATCTCGCCAGCGTGCTCGATGCCCTCAGCAACACTCCACGGATCTTCGACCGCGAGTTGGCAATGTTCTGACGCGAACCAATTGGCTACCTCGACGGCCACATCCATCGAGTCGACCAGGATTGCACCGCCGTTCACTCCAAGTGCAGATGCCGCGGCGAGTCGACGGACCTCTGGTAGATCGCGGGCCTGCCGCTCGAGCTCGATCAATGTCGCATCGATCACACTTCGGTATGGCGTGACGAGCAGAACCGTCGAATCCGTGCCGTGCTCGGCTTCATTCAAGAGATCTGCTGCCAAGAGGACTGGATTGGCGCTCCGGTCGGCCACAACGAGCGATTCGGTCGGACCGAGAACCACGGTGTCGACGCCATATGCCCGCACCTCGAGCTGCGCGAGAGCGACCGGGGGACTACCCGGACCAACGACCATCCCATGGGCTGGGATCGACTCGGTCCCGAAGGCCGCTGCAGCAATTCCGGCCGGACCGTTGACCCGAACAACATCGCGAAGGCCGAGTTCGTCAGCGACGACCAGCACTGCGTCGTCGATCGAACCACCTCCACCCGGAACGGGCGGGACGATGACCGTGATCTGGGGCACCCCGGCAACGACGGCAGGAGTCGCGACCTGCGCGAGGACCGATGGATAGCTGGCCTTCCCGCTGGGGCAGAACAATGCAGCGCTTGCCACCGGCCCGACCTTTTCCCCCACGACATGGCCGGGAGCAATCTCGGCAGTCCAGCTCGACCGTCGTTCGAGCAATGCTTCATTGAACGCTCGGATGTTTGCGAGCATCTGCCGGATCGCCGCGTGGACGTTCGGGTCGAGACTCGCCTTCGCCTTGGCGAACTCGTCGTCGCTGACACGTAGACCTGCGGCCTCGACCTCGACACCATCGAAACGCGCAAGCGCGTCGATGAGTGCCTGATCTCCTCGGATGCGCACATCCTCGACGAGGGACCGTATGGAAGCACGCAACTCGGTCGCTGCCTCCGAGGCCTCACCGCGTCGGTGAATCCAATCGCGTTCGACGATCGTCATCGAGTTCCAGGTGAGCTGGCGAAGCATGCGCACCAGGCTACTGACGTGCCCGATCTACGAGTGGTCCAGATGACCGGTCAACACGTTCACCGTGTTCGTTCCGATCTCGGCAACCGCATAGCCGCCCTCCATGCAGTAGACGGTTGGCGCTGCGAGCTCACCGATGCGGTTTCCGATTACTTTGAAGTCTTCGGATCGCAGCCTGAAGCTGCTGATCGGGTCGCCTTCGAAGGTGTCGACACCGAGGGAAACGACCACTGCGTCCGGGCCGAACGAAGAGATGCGGGCCAAGGCATGTTCGAGGGCCTCCAACCACACGTCGAACGTGGTCCCCGGAGGCAGCGGGTAGTTCGCGTTGAATCCTTCGCCTGGCCCTTCACCCGTTTCGTTGGCGAAGCCGAGGAAGTGTGGAAACTCGTGACGGGGGTCGCCGTGGAGCGAGGCGAAGAAGACGTCGCTGCGTTCATAGAAGATGTCCTGCGTCCCGTTGCCGTGGTGAAAGTCGACATCGAGGATGGCGACGCGTTCGGCGCCGTCGGAGCGGTAGCCCTGTGCTGCGACTGCGGCATTGTTGATGAAGCAATAGCCGCCGAAGTAGTTGCGGGCAGCGTGGTGCCCAGGTGGTCGGCACAACGCAAACGACGTGGAATTGGGTGCCGACGCCAGCCGCTGCGCGGTGCGGGCGATCGAGGCTGCAGCGTGTGCCGCTGACCATGTTCCGCCCGTGATGGCGGTCTCGGCAGCAAATGCGAAGAACCCGAGTTGGCCATCGATGTCGATCGGCATCTCCTGGACCATGCCGCGGACCGGGAAGCAGGTGGGAATCATGTCGCCGGACGCTCCGGTGTCCGTCCACCGAGCCCACGCGCTCTGCAGGAAGTCGAGATACGCGGTCTCGTGGACACCATGCAGCACCGACTCCTCGACCGCTTCTGGCTCGACCACATCGGTTAGTCCCGCCTCGACGAGCGCAGCGACGATGTAGTCCCAACGCTCCGGGCACTCGAAGGGTCGAACGAGCTCTCCCATGTAGATCTCGCCGGCCGGGAAGTGCGCCCGGTGTGCGTCACTACGGACGATGTGCATCAGCGGCTAGTCGTTCGTAACGTCTGCGAGTCGCCGATAGGCCCCGGCGTAGAAGACAACCGGCGAGAGCGGGTCGTCGGGCACGTCCATCGTGACCACGTTGCACAGCGCGAATTCGTGATCGCCGGCGTCGACCACCTGGTGCAAGGTCAGCGAGATCCACGCTGACGTTCCGGCGATTCGGGGAGCGCCATCGACCATCGACCAATCGAGGCCATCGAGGCGTTCTTCGGGGGCACGCATGCACGCATTGCTGATGTCGATCTGGTGCTCGCCCAACACGTTCACGCCGAGGACCTCGGCACGTCGCAAGGCCTGCCATGTCTCCGATGCCGTAGTGCAGAAGAATCCGGCCAGGGGCGGGTCGAGCGATACGGACACGAAACTGCCGATGACCATTGCCTGAGGTTCGTCATCGACCATTGCGGTGACGACGGTGACACAGGTAGGAACCTGGCCCATCACGGCGCGAAAGTGCTCTGGACCGATGAGATGACTCATGCGGCCACAGTAATCCGCTGGTGAAGGCGTGTTGCACCTTCGTATACGTCTATTGCTTTCGTTTCTGGATGTTGGCCCACTCGTCACGGAGGCCAACGGTGCGATGGAACACGCTCGTGTCGTCGAGGTCCACGGCGAAGTATCCAAGGCGCTCGAACTGGACGACTTGTCCAACCTCCACCTCGGCGAGCGCAGGCTCGAGCTTCGCGTTCGAGAGCTGCTCGCGCGAATTGGGGTTCAGGCTCGACAGCGGGTCCGACCCATCGGCGCCGGGGTTGCTGTCGAGAAGGAGTCGTTCGTAGAGGTTCACCGTGGCGTCGATTGCGTGAGCCGCCGAGACCCAGTGGATCGTCGACTTCACCTTTCGACCATCTGGAGCCTGGCCTCCGGCAGTCTCTGGGTCGTACGTGCAGTACACCTCGGTGACCTTGCCCGAGGCATCGGTTGCGACGTCATGTGCCGTGATGAAGTAGCCCGCACGGAGGCGTACCTCGCGACCAACCGTCAGGCGAAAATACTTGGGGGGCGGATCGAGTTTGAAGTCGTCCTCTTCGATCCAGAGCTCTCCGGAGAACGGCACCAATCGAGTCCCAGCGGTGTCATCCTCTGGGTTGTTGATCGCCTCTCGCAGATCATCGGCGCCACTGGGCCAGTTGGTGATGATGACCTTGAGCGGTCGTAGAACTGCCATTCGGCGAAGTGCAGTTCGGTTGAGCTCGGTACGTATGAACGATTCGAGCAGCTCGATGTCATGGGTGCTGTTGCTCTTGGCAACACCGATGTGGTCCATGAACGCTCGGATGGCAGCCGGTGGGTATCCCCGACGTCGGATCCCTCGAAGCGTCGGCATCCGCGGATCGTCCCAGCCGTCGACGCTGCCGTCTTCAACCAACTGTCGCAGTTTTCTCTTCGAGGTGACCGTATGGGTCAGGTTGAGACGTGCGAACTCGGTTTGTTCGGGCTTCTCGGCTGGCAGATCGAGGTGCTCCAAACACCAGTCGTACAACGGTCGGTGGGCGTCGAACTCGAGCGTGCAGATCGAGTGGGTCACCCGCTCGATGGCATCGGACTGGCCGTGCGCCCAGTCATAGGTCGGATAGATCACCCAGGTGTCACCGGTGCGGACGTGGTGCGCCTGACGAATTCGGTAGAGGACGGGATCACGCATCTGCATGTTCTCGTGATTCATGTCGATCTTCGCTCGGAGCACTCGCTCGCCTTCTGCGTAGGCGCCAGCTCGCATGTTGCGAAACAGTTCGAGGTTCTCCTCCACGCTTCGCTCCCGGAACGGACTGTCGACACCCGGTGTCGTGAACCCTCCACGTTGCGCAGAGATCATCTCGGCATCCTGGTCGTCGACGTACGCGAGACCGCGTTCGATCAGGGATTCAGCCCAGGCGTAGAGCTGCTCGAAATAGTCCGAGGCGTAGACCACCGAATGCGGCGTGTATCCGAGCCACTCGATGTCCTCGACGATGCCGTCCACATAGTCCTGGTCCTCGGTCTCTGGATTGGTGTCGTCGAATCGAAGGTTGCAGATGCCATCGAAGTCGGCGGCGATGCCAAAGTTGAGCGCGATGGACTTTGCATGTCCGATGTGGAGGTATCCATTCGGCTCCGGCGGAAATCGCGTTTGTACGCGACCGCTGTACAAACCCGAGGTGTTGTCGTTGCGGATCTTCTCCCGAACGAAATCAGTCGACGGTTCAGCAGCGTTGTCGGTCACCCACCAAGGCTACCCATGCCGTACCGATAGGGAGCCGCATCGGCGAAGCCGAGTGCGGGGGAAGAACCTAGGAGCCGAACGGCCGCTAGGGAGCCGCATCGGCGAAGCCGAGTGCGGTTGTTATAGCGTTCGGGCGGTATCGGAGAGAGCGACATCGGACTTGTCCGCTGGCAGGGTTCGAAGCATCCGATCTCCCAGGTTCGAGGTGACCCCGAGCCAGTAGTGCTCGTTGCGATAGTGGTGGAGCCGATGGTTCGCTGCGAGGCGTCGGTAGTAGCGACTACGGGCCCGGTAGCGGGTGTGCACCAAGAGATGCACCCATTCGTAGTGCGCCAGCGTGAGATAGGCGGCTAGTAGAGCCGTGAGATACGTGGCCACGAACGGGACGCCGATCAACGCGATGAGCGGCAGAGACCATGCCGCGGTCCAGCCCATGAGCAACAACAAGAAGATGAATGCGTCTTGAGGTCCAAGCATGATCCAGCCGACATTCAGCGGGTCGAGATGGTGTTCACGGTGCCCAGAACCCGTGCCGAACTTCGTCATACGTTTCGAGTCCTCTGGCGCATGAAGTAACACGAGGTGCAAGAACCACTCCACGAATCCGGTCAAGAGAATCGTCAGGCCGACCACGACAAGATCGCCCCAGCTGGCGGAACCGACGAGCAGCCGAACAACGGCGATGATCGTGACACCGGTGAGGATGACCTGAGGGGACTTGTGGGAGAGATACGTCCCTATGACGTCTCGCCTCGTACGAAGCGCGTCCGAGCGTTCGTCACTGCCCCGGTCGACGTTCAAAATTCCCATGTACCAGTAGTACCGCAGCTTCTGCTCACCAACCGATCGCTATCGGATCGGAGCGAGCGATCAATACGTGTCGACGCCGATCTCGACGGTCCCTCTGTCGATCCCCGTGCGATCGTGGGCCAGGTTCGACAGATCTATCCACAGGCGCTGCTCCTCTGCACACGCCGAAGCCGGAATGCTGATCGAGAACGGCCGTTCCTCTCGTCGAAACAAGTCGGCGCCGGATCGAAGTGCGAGCGCGAGGTCGAAGATACACGCAGGTACCGAGCGGCCATCGACAAGGACACCGGGTTCGGTCTCTCCCCATCCACGAATCGCGACGAGAGGCGTCGCCTCGGGCGTGGGGTCCGCCTCGGCCATCTCGCGCAGGTCCTTGTGGAGACCAATACGACCATCCCACGTTTTCGCCAACGATCCCGTGAGATCGATCGCGTACACGAGCGATCCAGAACTCGCGGCTCGCGGTGCAACCGACTGGTCGGACTGCGCGCAACCCATGAGGAGCTCTTTACGCCGCGACCAGAAGCGGCGGTGAAGGGACCCGATCAACTTCAGCGTCCGTGGGTCGAGGAGATCCATGCCCTGGTTGTTGGCGGTTGGTAGAACGATCTCCACCCCAGGAACAGCTCCGGAGAACGGCTGCGCCACGAACTCGTGTCGTGGTCGTGTTGTCTGATCGGTGACCGCCATGGCCTATCTCCTTCTTGCCGCGGGAACGCCCGCCGCGCTACCCGATTACAGAATCTCGCCATTTTCGCCCTTCAGCTAGAGAGATCTATGGGATAAACTGATCAAAGCACCGCCATTATCGAAAGAACGCACGAAGTTGCGAGCGTAGGGAGCCAAGGTATGTCGGACACACTCGATCTCGGAGTCCTCGGACACCGAATCCGTCACTTCCGCAAACGTCAAAAGATGACGCTTGCTGACCTCAGCGCAGGTGTCGACAAGCCCGTTCCATACTTGTCGCAGCTCGAAAATGGTCGGATCGAACCCAAAATAGGGTTACTCAACAATCTGGCCGAAACCCTCGACGTGACCATGTCCGATCTCGTCGACGCGACACCACCGAATCGACGAGCTCAACTCGAACTCGATCTGGCGCACGCGCAGGAGCATCCGCAATACAAGGCGCTCGGTCTGCCCCACCTGAAACCGAACGCGAAGATCAGCGACGACGTGCTCGAGCATGTGGTCGCACTGTGGAACCGCGTCCCGCAATCCGACAGCGGTCGCGCGCTCCGCGCAGAGGACAAGGCACGACTCGCCAACGCAGAACTACGACGCGAAATGCGCGAGACCAACAACTACTTCTCCGAGATCGAATCGATCGTGGCAGAGGCGATGGCCTCGACCGACTATCAGGGCTCTGGCCCACTCTCGGAACGTCATATCACCGAGCTGGCTTCTCACTTCGGCTTTCGGGTCGAACGCGCACGTGGCATGCCGAGCAGTGCGCGCTCGGTGACCGACCAGAGGAACCGCATCATCTACATCCCGTTGCGTGAAGAGGTGGACATGCGCGCGGCGCGCTCGGTCGTTCTCCAGACCCTTGGTCACTACGCCTTGGAGCATTCGTCCACACGTGACTTCGGCGACTACCTTCGCCAGCGCGTGGAATCGAACTACTTCTCTGCGGCGGCGTTGATCCCGGAGGCCCCAGCAGTGGATCTCCTGAAGAGGAGCTTCGAGCAGAACGACCTGTCGATCGAAGACTTGAAGGAAGCCTTCTACGTGTCATACGAGATGGCCGCACATCGTTTCACCAATCTGGCCACCCAGCACCTCGGAATCCCGGTGCATTTCCTTCGATGCAACCCGGAAGGGGTCGTCTCCAAGGCATACGAAAACGACGGCATCGACTACCCCGCCGACAAGGACGGAACTGTCGAAGGAATGCGCGTCTCGCGACAGTGGGGCGTGCGACAGGCCTGGCAGGCCAGTCAGAGTTTCATGCTGCACTATCAGCACACGATCACCGATGGCGGTGAGTGGTGGTGCGCAACATACATCGAGGATGCTTCCAACAATCCCTATGCGGTCAGCATCGGAACGACTTCCGAGCTTGCGACACACTTTCGTGGAGGCGACACCATTCGCCGCCTCGATGCACGATCGTCGCGGACAGCACCGGACCCAGAACTCGTCGAGCGATGGGAATCTGTCGCATGGCCGTCCGCCGCTCAGAGAAGCCATGTACTCACCGCTCTTCCCCCATCGAGCGGCGAGTTCTCACCGTTCCCCGGCGTAGACCTCGTCGACGTCTACCGATTCCTCGATCGGCAGCGAAACACCACCAGCTGACCTCGTTCGTCGCCGCGCGCGACCGACGAGCATTCGCTGCACGAACAGCAAAGACACCGCAGCAATCGCTACCACCTGGACTACTCGAAAGGCGAACGACGCAACGTCGGTGCCTGCCAGAAACAGATGGATGGTCGAAGAAAGCCACACGACGAAACTCAGCAAATGTACAGCCCGCCAGAGGCGAGTTGGAAGCTGCCGACGGATCACCGAGGTGAGCTCCACCGCCACGACCAGCCAGAAGGCCACGACTCCGAACGCCACGGCCCATGGTCTCCACGTCGAAGCCAGCGGCACGAAAAGTTCTGCCCAGCTGAACTCCACGAAATTGTCTGGCACCAGCGCTGCGATGTGAACCCCGAGGAAGACAAGAGCCAGGGTGCTCAGGAATCGATGGAGATCGATGGGCCAACCGGTCGGCAGCCGACGCGAGCCGCGGGTCGAGAGGGACAGCCCAGCAATCACCGATGCGCTGAGGAGGACCCAGGCCACGATCCCTGCGGCGCGACTGACGTACCACCAGATCTCATCAACGACGACGACGTCTCCAGCCGTCATGCGAGCAGCCCAAAGTTGGCGGCTCCGTGCGACTCGAATACGAGCGCCCGCGCTCCCCATTCGGCCAGTTGTTCGTTTCCGACCGCTGTGTCGAGGACCAGCGTCTTTGCGACAACATCAGCCCACCATCCTTCATCGGCATGGACGGTCGCCGCCACCCGCGGCCCCTCGAACGGCCGTCCCGAAGTGCTGTCGAGTAAGTGATGCTGCATTCGTCCAGCATGAGCCCAGCGACGAGAAAGGGTGCTGCTGGTCGCCACCGCTCCACCGCGCACCCGGATGGTTCCCCAGACCGAGCCGCGGTCGTACGGATCCTCGATGTGTGTCTCGCACCCGTGGTCGGCAAGGTCCGCACCGCCGAATCGCAGATCGCCACCAAGCGACACCATTGCCCAGGTCACCCCTGCATCCAGCAGGTCATCCATCACGAGATCTGCGGCCAACCCCTTGCCGACACCCCCGGGATCGAACGCCACCCCGGACGGAATTCGGACTCGGCCACTCTCCAAGGCGATGTCCCCGACTTTGATGTGAGGGGCCGCGCCCGCTACCTCGGACTGACTCGTGGGCATGGTACCGATCGCGGAAACAAGCTTTTCGTGCGAGCGGTCGTACCCGCATGCGATCAACTCGTTCAGGAGCAGTGGGTTCATCACACCGTCGGTGCGGTGTCTCGCCTCGGCTGCCCGACGGACCAACAGGTGGGTCACTTCGGAGACCTCCGTCCATTCACCTGCGAGCATGTTGAGCGTGGAGACCTCGCTCGTGGGAATGAAGCGGCTCCACCGAGCTTCCAGATCCTCGAGTCGATGCACCGCAGCGTGAACTGGGCGCTCGATGTCAGCAACGATTCGACAGCGCGACCCGAGCGCTCGAAAAGTGGTCTCGTGCAGGCCGAGGTCGGTCACCATGGGCACCTAGCTGCTTCCACCGGTGAGCGGTGGAAGGGTCGTGCTTGTCGTCGACGAGGTGGTCACGACCGTGGTCGTCGGCGCAACGGTCGATGTGGGTGCCGCCGTGGCTGGTAGGGAAATCGTCGTGTCCGGCGCCGCTGTCGTAGATGGCGTCGTCGTCTGGACAGGAGCCGTCGTCTGGACAGGAGCC
>CAJQNJ010000132.1 GCA_905479685.1 uncultured Acidimicrobiales bacterium | reverse complement strand
TGATCGTGTCCGACGTGTGGTAACCGACATTCGACTCGGCCACGATGGAGGGAATCGAGACTCGAGCTCCGGCAGCGAGGACAATACGATCGGCCGTGACGAGTTCGACAGTGCCGTTGCTCATCGCGACTTCGAGTGTCTTGTCACCCGTGAATCGACCAGACCCTTTGTACACGGTCACATTGTCCTGCTCGACAGCTCGATAGTGCTCTCCAGCAGCGGCAATCGGGTCGATCCGACCGAACACCCGATCTCTGATCCCTCTCCAATCGGCGCCGCTGAACGACGTGTGCACGCCGAGAGTTGGTCCCACGACCTGAGCGTGATGTGCGATTTCCGCGGCGTACACGAACATCTTCGACGGAATGCAGCCGACGTTCAGGCACGTGCCACCAAAGATGGATCGCTCCACCACCGCAACACTCACGTCATCGAAGTCGGGTGTCAGAATCGAATTGCCAGATCCCGTCCCGATGATGAGTAGGTCAAAATGATTCATGAATCGTCTCTCGTGGTGCAAATGTCGTTGTGCAAATACGTAGTCGGCGACGGGCTGGCGAGGTAGAGGAGCGTCTCAGCGAAGTCGTTTGATCAACGCCGATGTATCGGAACGCCCATCGCCTGCGGCGAGGAGCTCCTCGTAGTAGCCGGCAACCATCGTCGCTACAGGCGTCGGCGCTCCAAGTCGCTCCGCTTCGGCCAGAGCGATCCCGAGATCCTTGATCATCCACTCGATCGCGAAACCGAAGTCGAATTCGTCGTTCACCATCGTGTGGCCGCGATTCGACATCTGCCAAGAACCAGCTGCTCCATTTGAGATCGTCGCAAGCACTTTCTCCATGTCGAGCCCAGCCGACATGCCCAGATTCAACGCCTCGGACAACCCCTGAACCAAGCCAGCGATCGCAATCTGATTGACCATCTTGGTCGTCTGACCTGATCCTGTCGGTCCGATCAACGTCCTGGTCTTCGCATAGGCGGCAATGAGTGGCTCCACCCGTTCGAAGGTCGACTCGTCCCCGCCACACATGACCGTCAACACACCGTTCTGTGCTCCGGATTCCCCGCCCGATACGGGCGCATCGATGAAGCCGACTCCGCGACCGGCGGCCTCTTCGCCCAGTTCTGATGCGAGCGCCGCCGATGCCGTCGTGTGGTCGACCAGCACCGAACCTGGACCGAGCCCTTCGAACGCGCCATCTGGCCCGAGAGCAACGGAACGGACGCTGTCGTCGTTGCCGACGATGAGCATCCCCACCTCCGCTCCATCGCATGCGTTGGCCGGCGAGGAGGCGTGGCGTGCAGCAGGAAAGTCATCGCAGAACCGCGTTGCGACATCCGTAGTCCGATTGAAGACGGCAACCTCGTGGCCCGCATCGATGAGGTGACCCGCCATTGGGTATCCCATAGCACCGAGACCGATAAATCCGATTCGAGTCATGTGCGAAGACTACAGGCCAACGATCTCGGGGATCTGCTCCCAGCCGCCCTCTTCATTCGGGGCGATGACAACATCGGCGAGAGCAAGAATCTCGTCTGCGGCGTTGCTGGGAACGATGGCGATTGCGGCTGCACGCAACATCTCGATGTCGTTTTGAGCATCGCCCACTGCGGCAACCCGGCTGACATCGATACCGACCCGCCTGCACCATGCCTCGATCCCCGTCTGCTTGTCCACGTTGTGGGCCTGGATCATCAATCCGTGGTCACCCTCGAGGTACGAGACACCAACGATTGCGGTAGCGAGCTCGGTGTCGTTGATCGTTGCCGCTACGGGGTCAAGTAGGTCGCGGGGGAATCCGAAGGCCCCAAATCCGATGGTGGTGGCCTCTGCGACGGCGTCCTCGATCGACGAAACACTCCGTACCCCCGGTGCTTGCGCAAGGTACTCGTTGCCAGCCGAAGGAGTTGGACCGATCACCATGTCTGTTTCGGGATGGTCGATGTACACGATCGGTTCGAGACCGACGGCCTCGAACACGTCAAGTACGGCGCGAGCACGGTCCGGCGACATGGCTTCGACGAGGAATGACTCGCCGCGAACAGAATCGCGAGCGAGCGCCCCGTTCATCAACACCGCAGGCCTGTCGTCGAGCCCGGCAGGTGCCAACCCCCGGAGCGCTCCTTGTGCTCGGCGCCCGGTGGCAACCACGACAGGCATACCCGAATCGTCCAATTGTGCGACGGCCTCGAGCGTCGCTGGATGAATCGACATGCTGAAGTCCCAGAACGTGCCATCGAGGTCGGTGATCAGCGCATCCACATGCATCCGTGCAGCGTACGCGTGTGCCACATGTATCGGCGGATTGACGCCACTCGCGTCGAAGCGCCGACTACGAATAGTGACATGGAACTCTCTTTGGTGATCATGGCCGCTGGCCTCGGAAGTCGATTCGGTGGAACAAAGCAGCTTGTCGAAGTCGGCCCCAACGGCCAGGCATTTCTCGACTTTGCTATTGCCGATGGGAGGGCCGCAGGCTGCACACAGGTTGTCCTGATCATCCGAAGCGACATCGAAGCCGATGTGCGCGCACACCTTCAGCGACAGTATGGATCGCTCGACGGTTTCGTCTTGGTGCGGCAGGACGACTTTGGGCCTCGTCGAGACAAGCCGTGGGGTACGGCACACGCTGTGCTGTCGACAGCTGCGGTCGTCCCCGGTCCTTTCATCGTGGTGAACGCCGACGATTACTACGGCACGTCATCGTTCCAACTGGCTGCTGACGCGCTGGCAGCCGAGGACGAGAGCCTCGGCGCACTCGTTGCATTCGAGCTTGCCAAGACACTTCCCGACGAAGGATCCGTGTCTCGGGGTGTCTGTGCCGTCGACGAGGCTGGGGAGCTCCTCTCGATCACGGAGACCCATGGCATCCGTCGCGATGCAGACGGTCAGATCAGATCCGATGATCCCGAGGGTGAGCACACTGATGCGACGCTCGTCTCGATGAACATGTTCGGGTTCCCACGATCTCTCTTCGGACACCTCGCCCAGCAATGGGACACCTTCTATGCGGACTTCGGCGATGAGCCAAAGACCGAGTACCTCTTGCCTGACGTGGTCGACAGACTTCGTGAGAGCGGAGACATGCGGGTTGTCGTTCCGCGTTCACAAGAAGAGTGGATCGGGGTCACCAACCCCAATGATTTGGATCCGGCTCGCGAGAAACTCGCTCACCGGACGTCATAACTCACGACGTCGGAGCAGGCGATCGGAACCAGCGTCGACGCCAGGTAACTGGGGCTGCATGGCGCCGAGTCGGAGAGCCGCAAGGTCCATGACCATCTCTTCGAGCTCCAGCCAGTTCTGCGCTCGTGGTCCGTCGAGGTGTCGGTTGTACGGCTGGTCGAAGACGATCGCGTTGTAGCCGGCGGCCCGAAGTTGTTCGATGTTGTGTGGCCCGTCGTCGATGTACACGTCCGCTCCCACATCGGGCTTGTTCCCGAGGAAGCAGATGTCGCGATATGGGATGCGATGCTCATCGAGCCACGACACGGTGTCTGCGACCGCAGACGCGTGCCCCCAGTTGACATAGAGACGGTGCGTGATGACACGAATGTGGATCCCGGCATCGGACAGCCGCCAAAGTGCGTCTGTCACGCCCTCGATCGGCGGCATGGTTGCAAACAATCCATGCTCGGAGACAGCGAGGGCATGAAGGCGCTCGAATCCACCCGCCCGGTCAAGATCCCACTCACGAAAGTCCCACGAGCGCTCCAGCGGAAGAACATCCTCGGATACCTCGAGTTCACGGGCCACGATCGATCGAAAGGTGCGCGTATAGTCGCCGCATACGCCGTCGAGATCGACTCCGAAGACAAATGGCTCCATCGATCGAGACGGTAGTCGCCGGGCAAGGAACAAGGTGGAATAGCGTGGCAAAGCGAAACAAGAATCCGTCAGCTCGTCCTGGGCTCGTGCATGAGCTTCGCACACGGGTGACCGAACACCGTCTGCCGGTGTTTGCCGCCGCGATCGCATTCTTTGCGTTCATTGCGTTCATCCCGGCTCTCGCGGCAGCGGTCTCCATCACAGGACTTGTCACCGACACGGACAAACTCGTGAGTGAGGCAGAATCAGCGCTCGCGAGTTCCCCCGCTCCGACCCGCGAGTTCGTAGTCGAGCAGATCCGATCTGCCGCTGAGGAGTCCTCGGGGAGCGCTGGATTCACCGTAGCCGTTGGTATTGCACTGTCGGTGTTCAGCGCATCCGGCGCCGTTGGCAACGTCATGGTGGCGCTCAACGAGGTCTTCGATCGGCGCGAGAACCGCAATTTCGTCGTGAAACGGCTCACTGCGATCATCGTGTTGCTCGGTGCACTCGTGCTCATTGCCTCAATGGTGTTTGCAATGTCGATCATCCCTGCGCAACTCAACGACTGGTTCGATTCAGGCTGGGTTCGAGGTTTGGTCACCGCCGCCCGCTTCGTGGTACTCGGGGCCGTGATGACGTTGGGTCTGTCGCTCCTCTATCGGCTTGGACCGGCACGAAATGTCGAGCGAGATCGCGAGTTGGTCCCTGGAGGCGTTCCTTCCATCCTCACGAAGGGATCGGTGGTCGGAACGGTGCTGTTGGTGCTGTTGTCCTGGGGATTCGGAGTGTTCGTGAACAACTTCGGTAGCTATGGCGCAACGTACGGGGCTCTTGCGACCATCGTCGTCATGCTTCTTTGGTTGCAGCTGATGGCGCTCGCTGTGTTGCTCGGCGCCGAGATTGATGCGCGGACCATTCGCGAACGTCTCCGCAATGCACGCGAAAAGGCTGGGCTCAGTGCCATGGAGCCACATCGCGATCGTTGAGTGGGAGGGGTAGTGCCAGTACGCTCCGCCACTGATTTCTCAGTCGACCACGCTGAAGGTCAGGCCTGCATGTTCGGTCAGGCGATCGAGCAGTGGCTGCCCTAGTGCAGTCGAGGGTGTCCAGAATCCTCCAGGAACGTCGGCTGGGTCGCGCGCGAGTAGCGCAAGAGCCGCCTCGCCGAGCATCTTGGCAGTGGAGCCATAACCAGGGTCGCGATCACCCGTGACCTTGGTGGTGAGGTGCGCTCCAGACACGGTCGTGCCATAGAAGCGCAGGTCGAAGAACCCCGCTTCTTGCGCCTCTGGCGACGGCCCCTCGCCTGGTTTTGGAAGCACCTTGCTGGCCAAGACATCACGAATAGGTTTGATGCCTATTGCAGCAATGAGCCCTCCAAGCCCAGCCGACAGCGCTCCTGCACGAATGACGCCGAGCGTTCCGGTTCCAGTCATCATCGCTTCGTCGTACAAGAAGTCGTCGCCCCACGGTCTGCCGAGCAACGCATGACTTCGATGAACGATGCGGGTGTTGACCGAGGCCATCAAGAACGGGGCCACCCATCGTCCCGACGCCTCGTCGCGCATCGGCAGCGTCACATTGGGCTGCCGGACACCAGTGCGCATCCCGGTTGGTGCAAGCGCATACGGGTTGGCGAGAATGCGCCTCGATGCCGTGTCGGAGGCCTCCTCGACCACGTTGACCATCGACGCAGCCGTGCCACCGCTCAGCCAGCCCTTGATTGCTTTGACGCGCATGTTGATCTGCGTGCAGTGCTCGCCGAGCAGGTGGCTTGCGCTCGCTTGGGTGAAGAAGACGCCAAAGTCCGAAGGAATCGAATCGAATCCGCATGCGTGCACGATGCGGGCCCCTGAGCGGGTAGCTCGCTCGTGGTACAAGTCGATCATCTTCTGCATCCAGTGTGTTTCACCGGTCAGATCGCAGTAGTCGGTGCCAGCGGACACTGCAGCTTCCACCAATCGGCTCCCGTGTACGGCATAGGGGCCCACGGTGGACGCGATCACACGGGTTGATTCGGCCAAGCGAGACAACGCCTCGCTATCGGCGGCGTCAGCAACCAGATGATCGACATCGAGGTTCAAGCGGTCTGCAACTTCCTGGAGCTTGACCGGGTTGCGCCCTGCGATCGCCCAGTTGATCGGCCCGGTTGAATCATCCCGATCCCGGAGGTAGCCGCACAAGATCTGCCCGACGAAGCTGGTCGCCCCAAAGACGATCAGGTCATATGGGCGTTCCGATGCTGGTGACATCGGGTAAGTCTACGCACTGCTGTCAGGAGGCTGAGACCTGACGTCGAGACAGCAGCAGCTGCCGACGGACCAGCGCTCGTGGGAACGCCCTAGTTGAGCCACGGCTGCTCAGGGTACGAGAGAAGGAAATCTTCCATCGTTCCCTGGCGCGCGAGTACGCGCGCCCACATATTCTGAGAGTCGC
The DNA here is from genome assembly GCA_905479685.1 of uncultured Acidimicrobiales bacterium. Taxonomy (GTDB): domain Bacteria; phylum Actinomycetota; class Acidimicrobiia; order Acidimicrobiales; family SHLQ01; genus SHLQ01. The sequence goes on along the minus strand of CAJQNJ010000132.1, from coordinate 271 downwards.
AGGCCCAGAGATCGCCGGGTTCGGAGCGTCCAATGATCCACGCTCCAGAGCGAAGTTCGGTTTCGAGCTGACGCGGGCCCCAACCGGTATAACCCGAGAACACTCGAGCGCGTTCGAGGTGGAGGCGAGGGTCGCGTTCGGCCGCAAGGTCGAGCAGTCCGATTCCGTCGTGCATGAAATGCATGTCTGGCGCCGCTGGGTCGAGGGGTTCTGCGAGGACCAAGGCCGTGCCCTGCTCCACTGGCCCCCCCACGTAGAGTCGATCGGGATC
>CAJQNJ010000131.1 GCA_905479685.1 uncultured Acidimicrobiales bacterium | reverse complement strand
GAAGGCGAGCTTCGAAAGCTGTCGCGAGCTGTGGAGCAAAGCTCCAGCACCGTGGTCATCACGGACCGGACTGGATCCATCGAATACGCCAACCCCAAATTCACCGAGACCACAGGCTACGCGTTCGAAGAGGCGATGGGTCAGAACCCGCGAGTGCTCAAGAGCGAAATCCACCCACAGGAGTTCTACGCCGATCTTTGGGCGACGATCTCCTCGGGCCGAGAATGGCATGGGGAGTTCTGCAACCGGAAGAAGAATGGTGAGTTGTACTGGGAGTCGGCTTCGATTTCGCCAATCCGAGATTCGTCGGGCGAGATCACGCACTACGTAGCCATCAAGGACGACATCACCGAACGCAAACGCATGGAGGAGGAACTCCTTAACGCGCGCGAAGCGGCAGAGGCCGCTAACCGCGCCAAGAGCACCTTCCTCGCCAACATGAGCCACGAGCTGCGGACGCCGATGAACGCCATCATTGGTTACAGCGAGATGTTGGCCGAAGACGCGGAGGACGAGGGCCACGACGAGATGGTCCCGGATCTGGAGAAGATCAACGCCGCCGGCAAGCATCTGCTGGCGCTGATCAACGACATCCTCGACCTCTCGAAGATCGAGGCCGGTCGCATGGAGCTCTTCCTCGAGACATTCGATCTGCGGAAGATGCTGAACGAAGCGGTGGCCACCGTCATGCCGCTGATTACCAAGAACGAAAACAAGCTCGAGACCGATTTTGCCGATGATCTCGGGAACGTCCGGGTGGATCTGACCAAGCTCCGGCAGGCGCTTTTCAACCTCCTTTCGAACGCCGCAAAGTTTACCGATGGTGGAACCATCACGCTCGCCGCAGGCAAAGAAATGCGGGACGACGTCGAGTGGCTCAAGCTGAGCGTCGCGGACACCGGCATCGGCATCGGCGGGGACAAGTTTGACGCGGTCTTCGAGGAGTTTTCTCAGGCCGACGATTCCACCACCCGCGATTACGGCGGCACAGGGCTCGGGCTGCCGATCAGCCGTCGGTTCTGCCAGATGATGGGTGGCGACATCACCGTCTCGAGCGTGCTCGGCAAGGGAACGACCTTCACGATCGAACTGCCGTCTCGAATCGACGCTTTGGAGGCGACCGAAAGCGCCGAGAAACCGGAGCGCCCGGAGTCCAGAGAGGTGGCGACCGGAGCACGGCCGATTTTGGTTGTCGACGACGACCCCAACTCCCGCGAGCTCTTGCAAAGAACGCTGGAGTCGGAGGGTTTCTCCGTCGTCACCGCGTCCACCGGGGAGGAGGGTCTCGAGCTGGCCCGAGATCTCAATCCTTCCCTTATGACCCTCGATGTGCTGATGCCGGCCATGGATGGCTGGTCCGTGCTCCAGGAGGTCAAGGCGGATCCGGAGCTCAAAGACATTCCTGTGATGATGATTTCGATTGCCGGCGACAAGGATCTCGGTTACACGCTCGGCGCGGTCGAGTGCCTCACGAAACCAGTCGACCGGGATCAGCTGCGGCAGCTCGCAATCCAATACGCCTCACCCTCGGGTGGCGGCCGCGCCCTGGTGGTGGATGACGACGAGGGGATTCGATCGCTGTTTCAGCGCACCCTCGCTGAAGATGGGTGGACGGTTGACGAGGCCGAGAATGGCGCCGTCGCCCTCGATCTGGTCGGGAAGAACCGTCCCGACCTCGTGCTCCTGGATCTGATGATGCCGGTGATGGACGGTTTTGAGTTCGTGATGCACTATCGCAAGCTCGAGGGATGTGGCCGGACGCCGATTATCGTGGTCACGGCAAAAGACCTCGATCAGAACGATCGCGAAAGGCTCCTCGGCGGCGTCGAACGGATCGTGGAGAAGGGCGCGCTGACCAGACAGGAGCTCTTGAAGCAGGTTCGCGCACTGATGTCGCAACACGGTGTGACAGCCGGTGACGACTCATGAGATGATGCGGACGAGTGAGGTGAACTGAATGGCGAAGATTCTACTCGTAGAAGACAACGAGATGAACCGCGACATGCTTTCGCGTCGATTGGTCAAACGGGGCCACGAGGTGGCGATTGCGGTTGACGGCCAAGAGGGCGTCGATATGGCGGCATCGGGGAAACCCGAGATCATCCTGCTCGATATGAGCCTGCCGGTGATGGACGGCTGGACCGCGGCCGGCCATCTCAAGGGCGACGGAGCCACCAGTGCCATCCCGATCATCGCGCTCACCGCCCACGCGCTGGCCGGCGACCGCGAAAAGGCCATGGAGGCCGGCTGCGACGACTACGACACCAAGCCGGTCGATCTCAAGCGCCTGCTGGCCAAGATCGAGGCCTTTCTCCCTGCCAGCTGATCGGGTCGGCTTTTCACGACCAGCGTTTACGACTACGATGTCGCGCTCATCAAAGGACTGAGGGAGCATCACGTGGGAGTCGTGCGTTTAGACTACGTCTGGCTGGATGGATATCAGCCGACAGCCAACATCAGGACCAAGGCCCAGGCAATCGACGCCGACTCTTTCACCGGAGAGCTCGACAGTTGCCCGGTATGGGGGTTCGACGGTAGCTCCACACGGCAGGCCGAGGGCCACGATTCGGACTGTGTGCTCCAACCTGTGCGCATGTACGACAACCCGCTCCGCGAAGACAGCCACATCGTGCTGTGCGAGGTGCTTGCCGCCGACGAAACGGTCCACCCCACCAACACCCGGGCCCTGCTCGACGACGACACCGAGGAGTTCTGGTTCGGATTCGAACAAGAGTATGTCTTGATGACCACCGACGACCGTCCGCTCGGCTTCCCCCAGGGCGGATACCCCGAGCCCCAGGGCCCCTACTACTGTGCCGTGGGCAGCCACAACGTCGCCGGCCGAGAGATCATCGACGAGCACTGGGATGTCTGCCTGGCCGCAGGTGTGGGGATCACAGGCATCAATGCCGAGGTGATGCTCGGTCAGTGGGAATTCCAATGTTTCGGCAAGGGCGCAAGGCGGGCTTGCGATGATCTGGTCGTCGCCCGCTACCTACTCCAACTGATCGCCGAGCGCCACGGCGTGGTCGTCAACCTGGATCCTCGGCCCCTTCCCGGCGATTGGAACGGGTCGGGCATGCATTCCAACTTCTCCTACGACTACCTGCGCGATATCGGCGGGAAGGAGTACATCGAGAAGTTGTGCGAGGGCTTCGCCCCCTACCACATGGACCACCTGGCGGTGTACGGCGCAGGCAACGAGCGTCGCCTCGACGGTGCGCACGAGACTGCTTCGATGGAAGACTTCAGCTTCGGTCCCAGCGACAGAGGCGCATCGATCCGCATCCCGATCTACACCATCAAGCACGACTGGAAGGGCTATCTGGAAGATCGCCGACCCGCCTCCGACGGCGACCCCTACCTCATCGCCGATCGGATCATCAAGACCGTACGGATCGCTCACGCCCAGGCCATCGAGGGCAACAACTGATCAGCTGCCGAATCGTAGAAACCGGGCACTTGGTGACATCATCAAAAGCGTGACGCGTCTTGGAAGACTCCTACGCATCGGATCGATGCGCACGAAACTCATCATGCTGCTGGTTGCCGTCTCGATGGTTGCGGCCGGGGCCACCGCGTTGATCGCCTTCGTCGGCGGATCCCGATCGCTGGAGGATGCTTCCTTCGATCAACTCACGGTTGTGCGCGAAACCAAGGCCGCCCACGTCGAGGACTACTTCGGCCAGATCCGCGAGCAGATCGTGCGCTTCTCCGAAGATCGCATGGTCGTCGACGCGGCCCGCGCGTTCACCGACGGGTTCTTCGCGGTCGACCCCGGCGCCGAGGGCGAACGAGACAGCCAGGACGCAGAACTCAGCTCGTACTACGAGTCGGAGTTCATAGCCCGACTCGAGGCCACCACATCGCAGCCGGCACTGCGCCAATACGAGCCCCGCGACGCCCGCGTCCGAGAACTGCAGCACCGCTTCATTGCGGGCAATCCCAACGCCACTGGGGAGAAGGACAAGCTCGACGACCCGGCCGACGGCAGCGGATACGCCGAGGTGCACAGCCTGTACCACCCACTCATGCGAAACTTCCAGCAGGGCTTCGGGTTCTACGACGTATT
>CAJQNJ010000130.1 GCA_905479685.1 uncultured Acidimicrobiales bacterium | reverse complement strand
ATCTGGGACGTCACTGGGTACCGAATCACTCGCCTGAACGCCACGATCGGTACGCACCTACCCCACGCGGTTGGATTCGGATACAACAATCGATTCAACGGCAATGACACCGTGAACATGGTCGTCTTCGGTGATGGTGCGACATCGGAGAGCGACTTCCACGCAGCCATGAATTTCGCTGGCGTGTGGAAGTCCCCGACGATCTTCCTGTGTCAGAACAACCAAGTGGCGCAATCGACCACAGTCGACCGACAGACCGCAGCCGAGACACTCGCCCACAAAGCGCAGGCATACGGGTTCCCCGGCATCCGAGTCGACGGCATGGATCCTCTGGCCATGTATCAGGTCACGTCCGAGGCCGTCGAGCGGGCCGCCGCCGGAGACGGACCGACCTTCATCGAGATGTACACCTATCGATACGCTCCACACTCCACATATGACGGAACGCCGGTGTATCGAACGTCCGATGAAGAAACATCGTGGCGGGCCAAGGACCCGATCATCCGGATGCGTACGTTCCTCGAGAACAAGGGCTTGTGGGCGGCCGAGCAAGAGGTCCAGATGCGCGAGTCCCTGTCAGCAGAACTCGAGGTCATCATCGACGAACTCGAAGCTCGACCTGGCGTCGCTCGCGACTACTCGCCCAGAAACCTGTTCAATCGGATGCCCAAGTCACTCATGCGCCAGATGCATCGCGAGCAGGAGGACATGGGAGAAACACCGACCGGTCTTCGCGCTGAGGAAATCTGGGAAGTGGGACCCGAACCAACGCCGACGGGCCCGACAAAACGAATGGACATGACCGAGGCCCTCAACCTCACGCTCACAGATGCATTCCACCGCGATGAGAGGCTGGTTGCCCTCGGCGAGGACGTCGGGCTGGAAGGTGGTGTCTTTCGAATCACCGAGGGGATGTACGACACGTTTGGTGCCGGCCGTGTCATCGATACACCGCTCTGCGAAACGGGCATCGTCGGGACCTCGGTCGGCATGGCGATGTCTGGGCTGCGGCCCGTCGCGGAGATGGAGTTCGCCGGTTTCGTGTACCCAGCGTTCGATCAGATCATCGGTCATGTGGGCAGAATTCGGTGGCGGTACCGCGGCCATCTGACCGCACCCATCGTCGTACGTCTTCCGGTGGGAACGAACCTCGGGAACTACGAGTTTCACACCGATTCGCCCGAGTCCTACTTCATCCACTCGCCCGGGCTCGTCGTTGTCTACCCATCCACACCCTACGACGCCAAAGGCATGCTCGAATCAGCGCTTGCGAGTCCCGATCCGGTCGTGTTCATGGAGCCGATTTCGCTCTACCGAGGGTTGAAGGAGGAAGTGCCGCTCGAACCGTACGAGATCCCGTTCGGTCGGGCCGCGGTGCGCCGAGAAGGCACCGATGTCACCGTCGTGACGTATGGCCCACCCATGCACGAAGCGTTGAAGGCCGCCGATGCGCTCGCCGCCGATGGAGTGTCCGTCGAAGTCATCGACCTGAGAACGCTCTACCCGTGGGACAGCGACACCGTGCTTGCGAGCGTCGAGAAGACCGGTCGGCTCGTTGTCGCCCACGAGGCACACCTCACCGGAGGGTTCGGTGCCGAGATCGCATCGACGGTCGCCGAGCGAGGCGCATACTTCCTCGAAGCCCCACCGGTTCGAGTCGGCCACATGGATGTGTTTTGGGGGCCAGCCCAACTAGAGACGTATTCGATGGTCACCAGCGACCGGATCGCAGCCGGTATCCGCCGCTGCGTCGCTGGCTGATGGCCAAGATCTTCAACCTTCCTGCCGTTGGCGACACGATGGTCGAGGGCGAGATCGTCGAGTGGTACGTGGCCGTTGGCGACGAGGTGGATCTCGATCAAGTGATCTGTTCGCTCGAGACCGACAAGTCTGTTGTCGACATGACAACGCCACACCGAGGAACAGTCCTCCAACTGGGCGCCGATGTCGGCGGTGTGGTCGCGGTTGGCTCCGCGCTGCTCGTGGTCGGAGAACCGGGCGAGCCTGTGCCCGACATGGCTCCTGCCCAACCGGCAGCACCGGCGGCCCTGTCCACCCCACCTCGGCCTGTTCCTGCACGCGCTCCCCTACCATCACTCGAATCTGCAGGTCCTGGAGCGCCGGCTCTCATTCTTTCGCCAGTCGTTCGTCGAGCCGCAGCCGAGCACGGCATCGACCTGACCACCATCGTCGGCACTGGGGTTGGCGGCCGCATCACGCGCGACGATCTCGAGACCGCGGTCCTCTCGCGAACGCTGAGCGGGCTCACCGGTGGCGGTGCGCAGTCTGCGCCACTCGCACCAACTCCGCATCCCGATGGTCGCGTCCTCGCCATGCCGAAGATTCGCAAGATCGCTCGCGAACAAAAGGTCGACCTCGCGAAGCTCGTTGGCTCGGGAGCACGAGGATCGATCACTCTGGCCGACCTCCCCGCGCCCCCGCGAGGTGACAGACAGCGGCTCTCCGCCATGCGTCGCACCATTGCCCAACGCCTCACGGAGTCCGCACAGCAGATTCCACAGTTCACCTCGATGGTCAACGTCGATGCGACCGTGCTCCTGCAACGTCGAGCAGATCTACGCGAAACACTCGATGCGCCCCTTCCGCTCGATGCGCTCTTCGTGGCCGACACGCTGGCTGTCCTCGACGAGCACCCACTCATGAATGCGCGCCTCATCGGGGACGAGGTCGAGTACTTCGATGCGTTCAACATCGGGATCGCCGTCGACACCCAGGACGGCCTCATGGTGCCGGTTGTGAAAGCCGCTGACGCGCTCAGTATCGAACAGCTCAGCGCGGAAATCATACGACTGGCCGCAGCAGCCCGAGGGCGCACGATCACTCCGGACGAGCTGAGTGATGCGACCTGCACGATCAACAACGTCGGAGCGCTCGGGATCTTGGCCGGCACGCCGATCCTCCCTCTCGAG
>CAJQNJ010000129.1 GCA_905479685.1 uncultured Acidimicrobiales bacterium | reverse complement strand
GCGGTCCGGGTGGACGTTTGAAGAAACCCTTGGGTTTGGCCATGACCTGTCTCCTGCCGAGGAACGCGCGGTGTCGGGTGTTGTAGGTTTACCCCAGTTCAGCTGCGGGGTCCATCCTCCGTACAACCAGAGGAAGATTCGCATGAGTGAGAGTATCAACAACGACAAAGTACGTCTCGGGTCGGTGGGGCTCGGATGGTGGGGTGGGGTCCTCGCAGACGGCGTCGCCGCTGGTGATGAGGCGGTCGTCGTTTCCGGTTTTGCACGCACGCCCGAGACCCGTCAGAAGTTTGCCGAGGACCGAGGAGTACGACAGGCCTCGAGCTTCGACGAGATGCTCGCCGATGATGAGATCGAGGGGGTTCTTCTCGCCACTTCGCACGACAGTCACGCAGACATGATTGAAGCTGCAGCAGCGGCGGGGAAGCACGTCTTCGTCGAGAAGCCCTTCACGTTGTCCGTCGATGATGGAAAGCGGGCGATTGCCGCTGCCGAGAAGGCCGGAGTCGTCCTCCAGGTTGGTCACAACAAGCGCCGCCAACCAGCGAATCGCCGCATCAAGCAGCTGATCGACAGCGGCGAGCTCGGGTCCATCGTCATGGTCGAAACCCACCAGAACGCGCCGATGGCGCTGAAGTTCAAGAGCGAGTATTGGCGAGCAAGCCGCGACGAAAGCCCGCTCGGCTCGATGACCAGCCTCGGCGTGCACATGCTCGACACGATGAAATACCTGCTCGGACCAGTGGACCGAGTGTTTGCGTTCTCGAGGTCTGGCGTTGTCCCCGACGCCCCGCCCATCGATCACGTGACCTCGATCGTCCTTCAGTTCGCGTCAGGTCAGCAGGGCTACCTCGGCACCTCGTTCGTTGTTCCACCGACGGTCGCCGTCACCGTTCGCGGGACGCAGGGCACAGTATGGAACGAGGAGGACGGAGCCAAGCTGTTCAGACAGATCCCGTCCGAACGGACCCGTGCTCCCGAAGATGTCGCTGTACTCGACACCGTGGCCGACGAGCTCTCCGAGTTCGCCCGTGCCATCCGTGGTGGCCCAGCGCCCGAGACCGGAGGCGCCGAGGGGCTCGAGGTCATCTCGATGCTCAACGCAGCGATCGCGTCCGTAGAGTCTGGCAAAGCGGAGTCGGTCGCCGACTTCCGCTGATCGAGAGCCTTTGATGCGTGTGGAAACCGTCTCGATCGCAACCGATACAACCCCGCTTGATGGCTTGTTGTATCTGCCAGACGGCGAGGTGAGGGGCGCCGTGCAGCTGATGCACGGCAACACCATGAACTTCTATGTGGGACCCCCTCGCTTTCTGCCCCCGTACTTGACCGATCTCGGCCTGGCGTGCCTGGCCTACAACCGGCGCGGTCACGATGTGTTGTCCAACCGGGACAGTCGGGACTTGGAGGGTGGTGCACATCAGACGATCGCGGAGGCCATCGAGGACAACCGGTTGGCACGCCGGTGGATGGACGATCGAGGGCTTCCCGCCCCGGTTGTGATCGGACACTCGAACGGGGGCATGCTCGCCGTTCGCCACGTCGCCGACTTCAGGGACACGCCGGCACTCGTCTTGTTGTCCGCTCACCGGGGCGGCAAAACGATCATGCGACTGATGGCGGAGAACGGGCTGATGGCCGCTGACCGGTACGAGGAGCTCACCGCGGATGCTCGCCGCCTGGTCGAGCGAGGAGAAGGCCACCGGCTCATGCTCGTCCCAGGATGGTGGTACGTGATCTCCGCGCAGACCTACGTCGAGTTCTTGGACAACTGTCCAGATGTCGTCGAACTCGCGGCGGAGCTGCCATGTGACACGTTCTTCCTTCGCAGCGTCGACGAGCCGGCTTTGGTCTACCCGGCCGAGGAGATTGCCGATCGATCGGGTCATCGGGTCACGGTCTCGGTCGGGGAGTTCGGCGGCCACTATTACGTCGGTCACGAGTCACTCGTTGCCGAAACGGTGGTCGAGTGGCTCGCACCCCTAGTCTGACCCCGTGAGAACCCCGTGAGAACACCGTCTCTGCGGATGACCTGAGCCGTGCCTGGGTTGGCCTGGGCGGTCATCGCCGGAGTGTCATTCGGTCTGTCCCAGCTCTTCAACCGAGGACTCAACCGGGAAATCGATGCGCTTCGTGCAACGACGGCGATGGTGACATCGCTCCTCGGGTTTCTCGTCGTCGCTCTCTTCGTCACGGGGGACCTGTCGGCGCTGCCCGACATCCCCGCCGTGGCTGTTCTTTGGTTCGTGGCTGCGGGTTTGATGCACTTTCTGGCCGGGTGGACGATGTTCGCGCTCTCTCAACAACGGATCGGGCCTTCGCGGACAGCAGCAATCCTGTCGGCGAACCCGGTCTTGGCGGCCATCATCGCGTGGTTCGTACTGTCGGAGAGCCTGCGGGCAATTACGTGGGTGGGCGTTCTGGCCGTCACGACCGGAGTTGCCGTCATCACCACGGCCAGACTCACCACGGGACGATGGACCAACCCGTCGCTCGCCTTGGTTGCGACGCTCTGCTTCTCGATCAGCCCAGTCTTTGTGCGGTGGGGACTCGACGAGTTCGATTATGCACTGCTCGGTCTCGCCGTCGGCATGGCGTTCACCGTTCCCGCGATGCACGTTGTCTCTCGCCTGTACACCGGGGGATGGGTGATCGTGCCCCACGGCGTTCGCCGCTGGTTGTTGGGCGGTGGCATGTCCGCGCTGGCGCTCACGGCGCAATGGACCGCCTTCTCGCTCATCCCGATCGGAGTCGCAGTCAGCCTTCAGCAGCTCTCGACGCCGGTTGTGCTCTTCTTGGGTCCGATTGTGCTCTCAGCTCCTTCCGAACGCGCCACACCGCGTCTGGTCGCCGGTACCGCGATGGTGGTTGCCGGATCGATTCTCGTGGCGCTCTTCGGTCGCCCGCTATAGGGCTACGGAACGAGTGGCGTGAGGATGTGGGCGGGGCGGTCCGGGCCAATGTGCAATGTTGTGGTGCCACCAAACAGTTCTGGCGGGCGGTTGCGTTCGTCGACGTGGATGAACGGCCCGCAGCCACTGAAGCGATTGGCGAAGCTGGCGATTTCCATCACCGACTCATCGAACTCCCCTTCGTACTCGTAGTCGTTCCCGCGCACGCTGAAGCCGAGTGTGTAACCGGCTGGGACAACGATCGACGTGGGCCACAGTTCGACGTGGAGCTCATTGACTTCGCCAGGAGTGAGCATGGTTCGCTCGGTGTGGGTGTGCACGGGGCGCCACGGTTCGCTCAACGAGTCGTCGAGCGCCAGATGCGAGGCTCGTAGCCAGCCCTGGGCGATGGGAGCGTTCGGCTCGACCGCTCCCTGGAACACCACTTCGTCGCCGGCTTCATCAAATACGCGGAACACGACGAAGATGTCAGCGTCCTCGGTGGAGCTCGACACCCAGAGCCGGGCGGCGAGCGGACCGGTGAACTCGGTGTCGACCTCGAGCGGAGCAGTTCGGAACGTGAGGCCCGATCCGGTCGCATCGAATTCCATCGTGGTTTCTGTAGCTGGTTTCTCGGTATTCAGCTGGCCGTCGGGGTGGATGTAGTACGACGTCCACTGTGTGCGTGGGATCGGCCAGGCGTCCTCGAAGCGTTCCTCGAAACGGTCGACGTGGCGCACTTGGAGCTGCACGGGCTTGCGTTCGGCCCAGCCGTTGTCTTCGCCCTTCAGGAAATGATCGAAGAACGCGAGCTGAATTTCGCGGCCGTAGTCGGTGTAGAAGTGGGTCCAGTGTTCGAGCCCGTGTACCTCGAGCCACTTCTGTTCGGAGGCTGACTGGTAAAAGCCTTCGACATTGCCGCGAAGGTGAAGGCCCTGTCCGCCCCAGTTGCCAGCCGACAACAACGGTGTGGTGATGTTCTCGAACACCGGCGACCGGTCTCGGTGATACTGATCGTTCAACTCGTGCGACGCGATCTCGTCACCGAACGCACACCGGTTTGCGGCGAGTTCTTCGGCGCTCAGCGTCTCCTCACCCGAGATGTTCCGGCCGGTCACGCGGCTCTTGTAGCCGTTGTCGCCAAGGCCGTACTGCACAGCGGTGACCTGGATCGGATACCACTCGTCCCAGAACGTGGACAGGATTCCGCCGTGGTGGGTCATGTCGCGATACCACTCGGCGGCGCCCTCCCAGACGCACATCGCGGCCAGGCTCGGCGGCTGAAGAGATGCAACGTGCCATTGGTTGATCGCCAGATAGCTGATGCCGTTGAGGCCGACCTTGCCGGTCGACCACGGTTGTATTGCCGACCATTCGATGCACTCGTAGAAGTCTCGGGTTTCTCGCGGCGAGAAGTGGTCGATGTAGCCAGGGGACATGCCCGTGCCGCGCGAGTCGACTCGAACGCACACGTATCCCTCAGGTACCCACTTCTCGGGGTCGACGACCTCCCAGTTCTGATACTTGTTCGTCGAGCCTGCTGCAACGTCGGGTTGTGCCTCGACCATACGATCCCACTGGTCTTCGTAGATCTCCTGAAAGGCGAGACCCTTTGCATACGGCCCATACGACAAGATGACCGGATACGTCCCGTCATCGTCTGGTCGAAATACGTCGGCTCGCATGGCGACACCGTCGTCCATCGGGATTTCCACATCCCAGTCGATCCGCATTCCGTCTCGAACTTCGCTCTTCCACATGATGATCCCCTGACGCGTTCGTTGGCACGTTATACGATCATCTCCTGCCAGGTCCCGAGACAACGAGGAAACCCATGCGCCGTATCAACCCCGCCACAATCGCCGGGCCGTTCGCGACCTATGCCCACGGAGTCGAGGTCGAGAGCAACGCTCGGTTGCTTTTCGGTGCGGGCCAGACCGGGGTCGAGCTCGACGGAACAGTGCCCGAGAGCATCGAGGAACAAGCCACGATCGTTTGGTCCAACATGAAGACGATCCTTTCCCAGGCCAACATGGAGATCGCTGACATCGTGCAGCTCAACATGTTGCTCATCGACCGGGCCGACCGTGATGGCGCTATGCGCGTGAGAGACGCGGAGCTCGGACCGCATCGGCCGGCATCGACACTCATGTACATCTCCGGTCTCGCAAACCCCGCATGGAAGATCGAGATCGACTTCATCGCCGCCAAGGAGGAGATGGGTTAGGGGTCGCTTCGGTGGGCTCAAACGCGACCCACGGATGACCAGGTGACGTGGGTCGATACCGATGATGAACACGTCATCTTCAACACGGAGATCCATCGGGCCAAGTTCAAGAACCTGGAGCGCGACCCGAAGGTGACCGTGTTGATCATCGACGCAACGAATCTGTGGAGCTACTCAGAGGTTCGGGGAGATGTCGCCGAGGTCGTCCGTGGCCAGGAGGCCCGCGATCATTACGATCCCTCTGTTAGCGGTGGGCTGACACATCTCTGAAGCCGGGGAGTCTGATCGAGTCACTATGGCCGAGATCGAATCGAAGATGCGGTACGAGAAGCAGTCCAGTGTCGTCCGTGGCGCGCGCATGGCCTATGTGGACACGGGTGGGCCACTTGACCCGATCGTGTTCTTCCACGGCAACATCACACAGTCCTACATGTGGCGCAACATCATTCCCCACGTCGAGCCGCTCGCCCGCTGCATCGCGATCGACAACATCGGGCAGGGGGATTCGGACAAGCTGGATGACTCAGGGCCGGGTAGGTATCGACTCTCGGAACATCAGCGTTATGTCGACGATCTGCTCGATCAGCTCGAGCTCGGCGACCACGTCACGCTGATGATGCACGACTGGGGTGTGCAGCTCGGTCTGACCTGGGCCAACAAGAACCGAAATCGGATCAAGGGCCTGGCGCACATGCAGGGGCTCATGGGCGACCTCAACTGGGACTTCTGGAACCCCGAGGTGTCCGCACTGATGCGACACTTCCGCACCGATGATGGCGAGGAACTCGTGCTCGGCCAGAACCACTTCGTCGAGAAGGTTCTACCCGCCATGGTTTTGCGTGACCTTCCCGAGGAGGTGTGGGATGAGTACCGCCGTCCATTCCGCAACCCGGGCGAGGATCGTCGGACGACGCTGAGTTGGCCCCGCGAAATTCCCGTCGACGGGGAACCCGCCGATGTGCTCGCAGTCATCGAAGCGAACAATCGCTGGCTCTCTGAGAGCCCGATCCCGAAGCTCTACATCCACGTCGAGCCGGAGACGGTGATGAAGGGCCACGTGCTCGAACAGGTCCGCACGTTCCCGAACCAGATCGAGGTGAAGGTGCGAGGCCTGCACTACGTGCAAGAGGACAGCCCGCATGAAATCGGCGAGGCGCTGGCCCAGTGGTACCGATCACTACTCTGACTCGGGCCGAGTCGGTCTGCGAGCTGAGATTCGGCAAGACTGGAACGACAATCATCACACCGTCAGGGACCGATGGACCTTCAACATGAGTTTGATGTAGCTGCGAGCGTCGAAGACGCGTGGTCGGCGTTTCTCGACATGCCTCGAATCGCACCATGTATGCCTGGCGCGGAAGTGACAGAGGTGGTCGACGAACGCAACGTGAAGGGTGGCGCCAAAGTCAAGGTGGGCCCGGTAAACCTCCGCTTCTCTGGTGCGGCCGAGATGACCGAGATCGATCCGGTGAACCATTCAGCGCAGTTGAAGGCTGGTGGAGCGGACGCAAAAGGACGAGGAAATGCCGATGCGGATGTTCGTTTCACTCTGACCGAGGCAGGCGAATCGAGCACCCATGTGGAGGTCAGCACGATCCTCAACCTCACCGGGTCGGTCGCCCAATATGGCCGAGTCAGCGGTCTCATCGATGAGATCGCCAACCAGTTGATCGGTGAGTTCGTGACGAACCTGGAAGCCGAGCTGGGTGTCGACGCTGACGCAGGAGCGTCCGACGCTGTGCCTGGCGCCGACGCAGAGGGGCTTGCGCCTGCTGCGAGTACACCACCAAAGACATCGCCCCCCGAGACAACGCCCGCATCTGGTCTGAAGCTCCTCTTCAAGGCACTTCTTTCGATGATCAAGAAACGGATTTCGATGATCAAGAAACGGTTTGCACGGTCGTGAAACCAGCACCATTCACCTACCACGACCCAACGACGATCGACGAGCTCGTGGGGTTGATGGGTTCGTTGGAGGACGTGAAGCTTCTCGCTGGTGGCCAGTCGCTCATGCCGATGCTCAATCTTCGCCTGGCTCAGCCCGACCACCTCATCGATCTGAATACGGTTGCTGGTCTGAGCGCTGTCGATCCGACGGACGTGGGACTCCACATCGGTGCCATGGTTCGCCAAGCCGACCTCATGAAGAACGATGCAATCCTGACGAACATGCCGATCATGATCGAGGCACTGCACTGGGTCGGCCACTTCCAGACCCGTACTCGCGGCACGATAGGTGGGAGCATGAGTCACCTCGACCCGGCGGCTGAACTGCCTGCTGTAGCGTTGCTCTACGACGCCGAGCTGACCGTCAACGGCCCCGAGGGCAGCCGGGCGGTGCCGATGCGTGAGTGGCCGATCGCCTACATGATGCCGAATCTGGCCGAAGACGAAGTTCTGACGGGAATCGATTTCCGCTACTGGAACGAGCCCCACGGGTACGCATTCGAAGAGTTCGCACGACGATACGGAGATTTCGCCATGGTGGCCGTAGGTGCGCTTCTCGCCGTCGAGGACGGGGTCATACGACGAGCAGCTGTCGCTATCGCTGGAAACCAGCCGACCCCGCAACGACTCGACGATGTGGAGGCCGCCCTGGTCGGTCAGGCGGCGTCTGGCGAAACGTTCCAAAACGCGGCGGAGCTGGCCAGCCAGATCGAGGGCATGTCCGATTCGTACACGGACGGCCGATATCGACAGCGACTGGCCGGCGTGATGACCAAACGTGCGCTCACCAGGGCTGCAGCCCGCGCGGAAGGCGGTTCCTGATGGCCGACACGAGACGGATCAACCTCACTGTGAACGGTGAGTCGCATGAGGGAGAAGTCGAGACCCGTATGCACCTGGCGGATTTCCTTCGTCAATCGGCCGGACTGACGGGGACCCACCTCGGCTGCGAACACGGGGTTTGTGGAGCGTGCACGGTCCTCGTCGATGGCGAGGCCGTCCGTGCCTGCCTGATGCTTGCCGTGCAGGCCAACGAAACATCGGTCACCACGATCGAAGGTCTCGCGGAGGACGGTGAGCTCCATCCCGTCCAGCGGGCATTCCAGGAGCAGCACGGCCTCCAATGCGGCTTTTGCACACCCGGAATGGTCATGTCGCTCGCTGCCTATATCGATGAGAACCCGTCTCCCGACGAGCGCGATATCCGCGAGGCAATCTCGGGCAACATCTGTCGCTGCACGGGGTATCAGGGGATCGTGGCGGCAGGCCTTCAGGCCGCAGTCGAGATTCGGGGCGGTGGCTGATGGACACCTACGTTGGTTCGAGCGTTCTTCGATCCGAAGACCCACGCCTCCTGACAGGCAACGGGCGATACATCGACGACATCGTCCTGCCCAACATGGTGCACGCAGCCTTCGTGCGCTCCGAGCACGCTCACGCCCGCATCAATGGGGTCGATGCCGACACCGCTCGTTCGATGCCCGGGGTCGTGGCAGTGATGACGCTCGACGACCTCGGCGAGCCGTACAACACGAAACGAACCGAACAGCCCTATCCGTCCCCGGCGTTCAAACAGGACATCACGATCTATCCCTTGGCACGAGACGAAGTGTGCTTTGTCGGAGAGCCGATCGCGGTGGTGTTCGCAGACTCTCGTTACACGGCCGAAGATGCGGCCGCGATGGTCCGAGTTGACTACGAACCTCTTCCTGCAATGGTCGACGTGGCAGCGGCCCTCGACGACGACGCTCCGCTGGCCCACGCTGACTCTCCCGACAATCTCATCGCGACGCTTTCGATTGGCTTCGGCGACGTGGACGGCGCATTCGCGAACGCACCGCATGTCCTGTCCGAGTCGTTTCGCCAGCACCGCGGTGGGTGTCATGCCATGGAGTGTCGTGGAGTGATCGCCAGCGTCGATCCTGCCCACGGCGGGCTGACAATGTACTCGTCGACACAATCGCCCTATCTCGTTCGATCGGTGGTGGCTCGGTATCTCGGCGAGGACGAACACAACCTTCGGGTGATCGCTCCCGACGTCGGTGGCGGTTTCGGCCCGAAGGCCGGCGTGTATCCAGAGGAGATCGTGCTCCCGCTTGCGGCCCGGATGCTGAGCCGGCCGGTCAAGTGGGTCGAGGATCGACGTGAACATTTCCTGGCCACAAACCAGCAGGGTGACCAGGTGTGGTCGCTCGAGGTGGCCGCTGACGACGACGGAACGATCCGTGGCGTTCGTGGCCGCGTGATTGGCGATGCGGGGGCGTACACCAACTACGGGTTGCTCCTTCCGATGACGTCTGTCATCCCCCTGCCGGGGCCGTACGCAATCCCCGCCATCGATGTGAAGGTGGACGTGGCCTTCACCAACACCCCGACCAAGTGCCCTGTGCGTGGGGCGGGCCGGCCGACCGCTGCGTATGCAATGGAGCGAATGATCGAGGTCATCGCCCGGAATCTCGATCTCGATCCGGCAGACGTTCGCGCTCGAAACTTCGTCCGAGCCGATCAGTTCCCGTATCAACCGGGCCACACAATGGTGACCGGCGCGAGCGTCACCTACGACAGCGGCGACTTTCATGGCTGCCTCGACATGGCCAAAGGGGTCGCCGACTATGCGAACTTCTCCCTTCGCCAGGAGGCAGCGCGGGCCGAGGGCCGCTATGTGGGCATCGGTGTGTCGTCCTACATCGAGGACACGGGGATGGGTCCGTATGAGGGCGCGACTGTGCGGGTCGAGCCCAGCGGGGCCATCCAGATTCTGGCTGGAACCGCGAGCCAGGGGCAGGGCCACGCGACCGTGTTCTCCCAGATCGTGGCCGACCAACTCGGCGTCGCATTCGAGGACGTGACCTACCAATCGGCCGACACCGCATTGTTCCCCCTGGGCGTTGGGACGCTCGCCAGCAGGACGGTGGTCGCGGTGAGTACCGCTGTCCACGAAGCCGCTGCACAGGTGCGTGACAAGGCGATCGCGCTCACGGCACAAGTGCTCGAGGCGGCCGAGGCTGACCTCGAAGTGGCGGGCGGTCGAGTGTTCGTGAAGGGGTCGCCAGACCGGGGTATGACCCTCGGTAATCTGGCCACCCAGCTCGCTCCGTTCAACACCGGTGCGGTGCCGATGGGGTTCACGCCCGGTCTCGAAGCTACGTCATACAACGTGACGAGAGGTCCGGCGACGGCGAGTGGCAGTCACATCTGTGAGGTCGAGGTCGACATCGAAACAGGCGAAATCACGCTGATCAAATATTCGGTGGCCCACGATTGTGGCCGGATGCTCAATCCGCAACTGGTCGAAGGTCAGGTGCTCGGCGGGGTCGTGCACGGAATTGGCAACGCCTTGTTCGAACGGATGCACTACGACGAGTCCGGCCAACCGCTGTCGGTCAACTATGGCGAGTACTTCCTGCCGCTCGCAGCAGAGATGCCGCCGATCGAGATCGCTCATCAGGAGACGCTGTCGCCGCTCAATCCAATGGGCGTGAAGGGAGCAGGGGAGGGTGGCACTCTTCCTGCAGCGAACGCGGTGATAGCCGCCATCGAGAACGCGCTCAAGCCCTTCGGCGTCGTGGTGAACGATTATCCCGTCGACCCGGAACGTATCTGTGAACTACTCGACGAGGCGTTAGCTGGTGGAGCCGTCCCCGGCGGGTGAGCCAGGGTAGATGTGCTTGATCGAAGGACCCCGAAAGCTGACGAACACGACGCAGCCCTCGGGATACTCGTACGGCCCATGTGGTTCAGGGCCCGACGCCCAGATGTAGTCACCAGGATGCATGTGCTCGCCGTTGACGATCTGCACCCCTTCGAGCACCATGATCGAATGTGAGGCCTCGTGGGTGTGTTCGGGCTCGACATAACCGGGCGGGAACTTCACCAACATGTCGGTGTGTTCGGTTTCGAGATCCTGATAAAGCACCTTGACCTGCACGCCGTTCCCGAGCGCCAGGATGTTGACATCGTCCTTCCACTCCATCTCCCATCGATGTGCGGTGCTCCACGCCTTGCCCATGTTCATTCCCCTTCGCTCGAGCGTTCTCGAGCTGTCGTACTAGCAATACCAATATCAATCCCAGTCGATCTATCCCAGTCGATCAATCCGACTTCAGCAATCCGGCACACCACTCCGCGATGGCCGCACCGAGCTCATGGGGCGAGTCCTCCTGGTAGTAGTGCTTTCCGGTCACGGTGACTTCGACCTGGTTCGGCCAGGTTCGACAGAAATCGACGTTCCGTCCGGTGAGCGCGTGCCCCGCCGTCGTGTTCACGAAGAGCTTGGGCACCTCGGACTCGGCCAACCAGTCGGCGTATGCCTGAATGATTTCGTGGTTGTCCGCCGGCTCGCCGTCGAAGGCGATTTCACATGGAAGCTGCACGGTTGGCACGATGGCTTCCGGCGTAGCGAACCGCGTCGAGTACTCGCTGAATTCCTCGTCGGTGAGCGTCCTGATGATGCCGTTCGCGAACACCGTGTGTATGAAGAAGTTCTCGGCCACCGCCTCGCGGAAGCCGTCCCTTGATCGCATGTAGGTGAACCGCTCCCGATAGGCCTCGGGTAGGTCGGTGATCCGACGTGGTTGCACCATGGCCTCGCCGTAGCAGATGCCGAGAACCCGATCGGGATGGCGACGCGCCCAGTCGAAGCCAAGTGCGGCGCCCCAGTCGTGCACGATCAGTACGACCGGTTCGTCTGGCAGCACTGCTGAAAACCACGCATCGAGGTAGTCGATGTATTCGGGAAACCGGTAGGTGCCCGACGGCATGGATCGAGAGTGACCGAAGCCAGGGAGGTCGGGTGCGAGGCAACGGCCGAGCGGTTCGACGTGAGGGATCACGTTGCGCCAGAGGTACGACGACGTGGGATTTCCGTGGAGGAACACGATCGCCACTCCGGTGCCACCCGTGTCGACGTAGGACATCGTCGTGTCGAGTGCGGTG
>CAJQNJ010000128.1 GCA_905479685.1 uncultured Acidimicrobiales bacterium | reverse complement strand
AACCGCAATCAGCATCTCAGAGGGCCGCTTGCTGTGCGAATGGTGCCCGACAGCCACAATGGTCATCTATGGCGGCGGCCCGATGGCCGAAGCCCTTGGCCGAGCTGCCGACTTTGTCGGTCGGAAGGTCGAGCTCACCGGTAGCACTGAAGCGGCCGTCGCTTTAGCCACCTCACTCGCCCCTCTCGATGGTTTGGTCGTGATGGGCCACGACACCGAGGGTGTCGGTCTCGTACTCCAACGGGCACTTGGGTCGAGCGCAGGGTACATCGGGTCGATCGGACCGACTTCTCTCCAGGAAGACCGCCGTGATTGGCTTGCGTATCGCGGGGTTACCGACACCAGCCGCATCCATGCTCCAGCGGGGTTCCCGATTGGCGCGAGCTCACCCGAAGAGGTGGCTTTGTCCGTCGTCGTCGAGATGATCGCTGTTCTAAACGGCATTCAATCCGGCTATTGATTCTGAGAGCGCTACGCTAGGGGTGTTCGCCGTCACACCGAGAGGAAGCCCTGGTGACCGACACCAACAACGAAGAGCAAGAGCCCATGGTTGACTACGGGACCGTTCTGAGCAATGTCTGGGACAACGCAGAGCAGGCAAACATCGACGCCGACTGCAGCCCCACGAAGGTCTGCCGTAATGCCCGCGAGTTCACGTTCGAAGGCATTGCAGACGAAGGCGAAGATCTGGGCACCTCGTGGCGCAATCTGCTTCAGCGTGAAGGCAAGCTATCGACCGAGACCACATCATCGATCCGAGATCTGATGCTCGGCGACTCCAACCCCGATCCCGACGCCTGGTGAACGCGTCGAGCTTCGAAACGCCGGCAAGCGTCGAAGACTTACAGGAGCAACTGCGCGGTGTTGGCTACATCGCCGACCGCGGCCTCGGAACCGCATCGCTCATTGCGCTTCGGCTCAGCCGCCCACTACTCCTCGAGGGCGAAGTTGGCGTCGGCAAAACCGAATTGGCCAAGTGCCTTGCGCAACTCACGGGCCGCCAGCTCATCCGTTTGCAGTGTTATGAGGGCATCGACACACACCAAGCGCTCTACGAGTGGGATTACGCTCGACAGATGCTCCATGTGCGGGCGCTGTCCGAGCACGAGCTCGCTGATGCACAGACCGTCGGCGGACTCTACTCCGAAGAATTTCTTCTCGAGCGCCCTCTCCTTCAGGCGCTACGAGCGGGCAGCAACGCAGTTCTACTCATCGACGAGATAGACCGTGCCGATGACGAGTTCGAGGCGTTCCTGCTCGAGCTGCTTTCCGACTTTCAGATCACGATCCCAGAGGTTGGAACCGTGCAAGCCGAAGACCGCCCGATCGTTATCCTCACCTCGAACCGGACCCGTGAGCTTCATGATGCGCTGAAGCGTCGCTGCCTCTATCACTGGATCGGCTACCCGACAGCGTCAGAGGAAACCAACATCGTGTCGCTGCGGGCACCTGAGGTCACCGAAGTGCTGGTCAAGAAGGTGGTCGCTTCGGTCCACCGACTTCGAGACATGGACTTGGCGAAACCGCCTGGTGTTGCAGAGACGCTCGATTGGGTCGAATCACTCGGCGCGATCGGCGCCGACGATCTCACCAACGAGACTGCAATCGACACCCTGGGCGCTGTCATCAAGGATCGTGATGATTTGGACCTCGTCGCATCCGACATCACCAGAGTCGTCCCCGGCGGCTGACGTCATGACATCCCAGGCGGTCGACCAGAACATCGTCGACCGATTGGTCGAGTTCGGTGCCGCACTTCGCGAGGCGGGGCTACCTGTGGGCACAGACGACGTGCTGACCTTCTGCGCGTCGGTAGCCGAGCTCTCGCCTTCTGACTCCGAGGATGTCTATTGGTGTGGCCGGGCCACGCTGGTGAACCGACGCGATCACATTCCCATCTATGACGAGGTGTTCCGCCGGTTCTTTCTTCACGTGCCAGAAGGTGCCGAGCGGAAGCACACCAAAGAGCGCAAGGCGCCACAAGGCTCGACCGGCACGATCAACGTGCCCGACGCTGAACCTGGCGATCGTGAGTCCGAAGAACCGCCGATGGTTCTTGGCTTGCAGGCATCGTCGCTCGAGATACAGCGCAAGAAGCGGTTCTCGGTCTGCTCGGACGCGGAACTCGCCTCTGTGCGCCGCATGATCGCCAGCATCCGACTCGAACCGCCGAGGCGTCAGACCCGTCGGTACACCCCCGATGCCTCTGGAGCGCAGCTCGATATCCGTCGACTCGCCCGCAGCGCGATGAGCCTGAAGGAAAGCTCGCCGAAATTGCTGCGTATGGACCGCAAGCAGAAGGCCAGACCGTTGGTCTTGTTGCTCGACATCTCGGGTTCGATGGCTGACCACTCTCGCAATCTGTTGCAGTTTGCCTACTCGATGCGCCGCGCAGCCCGGAAGGTCGAGGTGTTCTGCTTTGGTACCAGCCTCACGCGAATCACGCCGCTACTCGATCGTCGCAACCCAGACGCTGCGATGCGTTTGGCTTCCGAGCGCGTGCTCGACTGGGATGGTGGAACCCGAATTGGCGACTCGATCGACACGTTCGTCAAGGACTGGGGCCGACGTGGCCTGAGTCGTGGTGCCACGGTCATCATCTGTTCCGACGGACTCGATCGCGGTAGCCCAGCAACGCTTGCCGAGGCCATCGAAAAACTCGAACGGCTCTCGCATCGGATTGTATGGATGAACCCCCTCTATGACTCCAGTGTTGGAGCACCACCCACGCTGGCGATGTCAGTCGTTGGCCCACACATCGACGAGATTGCGTCGGGAAAAGACCTAGAAAGCCTCGAAGCATTTGCCGCAATGCTTCCGAATATCGGATGATGAACTTATGAAGTGGAGCGTTTCGATCAAGGCTGAGGGCGACCGGCCAATGGAGCTCGAAGAGATCGTCGAGCTCGCCGATGCCGTTGCACAGTATGGTGGCGTGGCATCGGGTGTCGGGGCTATGAGCTATGGCGCTCAGATCATCGTCGAGGCCGAGAGTTCTGACGAGGCCGTCGAGGTCGCCCTCCCGCTGTTCAGCGACGCTGTCGCCACAGCGGGCGTTCCACCGTGGCCGGTGACCAAGGCCGAGGTCATTGGCGAAGACGAAGACTTCGTCGATGACGACGGTATTCCCATATGATCCGCCTCGGTTCGCTCGCCGGGTATCCGTTCGAAGGCCCGCGCGTGCTCGGCGGATGGCAGCCGCCAGATGTCGGAGCGGTGTTCGTCATCCTCTATCGGGCCGACGCTGAAGGCAAACCGCACGACTTCGCTGTCATCGATGTCGACCACGCCGACAACCTTCGAGACGCCAGGCTCCCATTCGGCCACCCGAGAGCGAAGTGCTGGGAACGCCGAGCCGGTACCAAGTGGGGTGTGCACATCGCTACCTACGAAGCACCTGGCGCGTTGAGGGGCCATCGCGAACAGATCGTCAAGGAACTACTCGCCGTCTACAAGCCAGGCTGTTCACCCGAGCAGTACGACCAGTCCTGGGAAGACGAGTGGATCCAGAAATATGACGCACAGAACACGACTGGGCCACTCACGACGAACCGCGATCCGAACGTGACGTGAGCGGTCAGATGTGGATGTTCAAACTCGAACGCTAGGCGCTGAGTGCGCTCACTCCGGGTCGTATCCTACGGCTTCCATCAGGCGGTTGCGGCGGCTGCCCATCGCAGGTTGATGCTCGTAGTTTTCCGGCTCGGGCTCGTACGTGGCACCAGTGACGATGTCTTCGGCAAAGCCGTAGAGCAGGGGCAAAGCTCCGGCGACAACGCCCCCGGTGCTGTTGATGCTCTGCAAACCAGGACCGATGGCTTCGGTATCGCTCTTTATCTTCCAGACGAGTTGAGCGCATTCTTCGAGCAGTGTCGCTACCCGGCCAAGTTGGCTGCCAAGAACGTAGAGGAAGAACGCCAAGCCAGCAATGAGAAGCGTGATCGCGATGACGGAGAGCGTAACAAGTGTGTTCATGAGCGCACCTTCTCGTAGACACGGCCCAAGAACAGGTGATGGTTCAGGCCTTCGTTGAGGACGCCCTCGACGCTGGTGGCGGTCTCGCCAATGAGGGCTGTGTCGCTGGTGTTGGCCGCAGCGGCTTCGAGCGTGGCCTTGATGCTAGTGACTCGTTCCTCGATGGTTTTCACGAACAACACCAGCAAGGTGAGTAATGCGACAACGGCGATGATCACAACGAAGCCACCGATGACGGCGCCCCACCAGAGATCATCTTGACGGTCTGTTAATGCCAACAACATGTCAGCCTCCCAACTTCGCACGGCCTCGAGCCAGGCCTTCGGTGATTGCGTTCGCTGAGTCGATCGTGGTCTGCAGCCCCGACAACGCAGAAGTGTTCACTACTGAGTCCTCGAGCGAGGCGTTGATCTCGGTCGCTCGGTTTCCGATCGACCTCGCCAATATCAAGATCGGCACAACGAGAGCCACCACGGCCACCACCACGATGATCCCGATCGTGTAGCCAGCCACCCAACCCGGGTTTGACTCTTGAGCAAGTAAAAGCATCATCTAGATCCCTTCTGCGAAGTCTCGAACGGGCTTCAGGCTGGCGTTCACCGATTCGACCACCGGCGGCACCGTCGAGGTCTTGTCGGCAATGACCTTCACCCCGCCGGTGAGCGCATCGAGCGTCTCGTCGACAGCCTTGAGATGCAGCACCACGCGAAACAAGCCAACGGCAGCAAAGAACACGATCAGTAGGGCGAGGAACACCGTCACCCAAGCAACAAATGACATGACTTACTCCTATTCCTGCGGCAGCAGCTTGGCGACCGAACCCGCGTAGCGCACGGCGCCATCGGCCACCTCAGCAACGGTTGTGTCGGTCTGGGCTAACAGGTCGGGCGTCGTATCGAGTTCGCCAATCGCGCCCACACCGCCAGCGAGAATGTCGTCGCTTGCCTTTCGGATGCGCTCAACGGCACCAATCAGTCGGCTGAGTAGCGCCACAGCGACAAGGGCTGCAACAAGCAACAGAATGTTTCCTATCCACCACAACATGGTCAGCCTCCTACAGCTTCGGGCGAGTACGGCAAGAAGAATCTGCGGAAGACTCGGGCCAGTGCCATCTTGACGGCCTGGATTCCGATGGCGAAGCCGCTTGTGCCCGTCGCGGTTGCAGTCGCGTCATCGGGGTTCAGCCCCGCCGCAATCGCGTCCATCCGGGCTTCAGCGTTGACGGCAAAATCCTTCAGCAACACCGCAGTCACATCGCTGACCAGACCTCGTCCGTATTGGGCTGCGGCGCCCGAGAGGTTGAGATCCATCGCCACGCCGACCTTCGTCCCACCAGAAGTCTGGGTGAGGTTGGCGTCAACCAGCATCTGTGCCTGGCCACGGCCCTTCTTCTCCGCACCCGCTGCGTCGATCTTCAAGGAGTGCTCGTCGAGGTTCCGTTCGAGAATCTTGGCTTGACCACTGAACTGGAGCTTGACGGGCCCAAGACCGATCACCACGCCACCGGCATACTCGTCAGGGCCGATCTCTTCGTTCAGCTGCGTCCCTGGTAGGCATTTGGCAACACCCGGTATGTCATCGAAGAACTCCCACACCTTGTCGATCGGGTGATCAACTTCGAACTCGTCGGTAATGAGCATTAGGCCCCCTGCTGGCTTTCAAAGGCCGCCCGGCAACCCGGGCAGCAGAAGTAATACGTTTCGTCGCCGACCACGAGCGGACTACTCGTGGGCACAGCGTCGACGGTCATGCCGCAAATCGGATCGATTGCGGTATCGGGCTTCGGTGCATCGATGGTGACGCTGCCCGTGAAGTCGCCGGCAGCGCGGCGCTGCACGAGCTCGGCCAGGATGGCAACTGACATCTCTTTGTGGGTCGTGTGACCAAGGTCGAGTCCGGCGGGGATGCGAAGCGCATCGAGCAGAGCCGGGTCGATCGACTTGCTCTCGAGGAACTCTTTGATGCTGGCCCCTCGCTTTGTCGATGCCACCACCCCGACGTACGCGGGTTCGGCCTTGAGCGCTGAGAGCAGCGCCTCTTCGTCGCCATGGCCTTGGGTGGCGATCACGACGATCGAATTGGTCGAGACCATGCCCTCGCTGAAGTCTGGCCCGGTGACGAGCGTGACGCTCCAGTCGAGCTGGGTGGCCTGCTGAGCCAAGGTTTGCGACATCGGCGAATCGCCGACGATCACTACGTGCGGCATCGACATGACAGGCTCCAAGTAGATCTGTAGAGCGCCCTCTGACTGGCACGACATCTCGACGGCCACGGTTCCCTGCGGCAGCTCGCCAAATCGGTCGCTCGCCCCGAGCGCCAGCAATCGCGGAGTCCCGGACTCGAGCGTTTTGACTGCCTCTCGTTTGAACACGGGTTCGGCACACGCTCCGCCGATCCATCCATGCATTTCGCCATCAGCGGTATAGATCGCCCGCGCACCGTGTTGTCCCGATGAAGGACCTTCACGCCACACCACCGTGGCCAGCACGAAGGGCTCGCCACGGCGTGCCAGGTCGACGGCGCGCTCGAGCACACCCCAACCTTCGACGGCACGTCCGACATCCACGTGCCTGCCCTATCGGTTCTTCACCGGAGGGTGCCCGGATACGTCGCTGCCAGTCTGAATCGCCTCGTAGACGCGGTCTGGGAGCAGCGGCATGTCGATGTTGCGAACACCGATGTCTTTCAGGGCGTCCATCACTGCGTTCACAAAGGCAGCTGGGCCGCCCACGGTGGCGCACTCTCCAATGCCCTTCGCCCCGATCGGGTGATGCGGACATGGGGTGACCACTTCGTGGAGCTCGAATCCGGGTGTCTCCCAAGCTGTTGGCAAGAGATAATCCATGTAGTTCGAACCGACGCAGTTACCGTCCTCATCGAACGTGATGAACTGCATATTTGCCATGGCGTATGCCTCGGTGAGCCCGCCCATGATCTGGCCTTCGACAATCATTGGGTTGATACGCACTCCGCAATCGTCGACGGCTACCACACGGATGACGTCCCACACACCGGTGAGCGGGTCGATCTCCACGGTCGCGATGTAGCAGGCGAACGGCCAGGTCAGGTTCGGCGGGTCGTAGTAGGCGTTGTTCTCGAGGCCCGGCTCCATGCCATCGGGCACATTGCTGTAGGCCGCCATTGCACACTCTTGGATGGAGACGCCGCGGTCTGGTGCTCCCCGTACGTAGAAGCGACCGAGCTCCCACTCGATGTCCTCATCTGACACTTCGAGCAAGTGCGCAGCGATCTTGCGGGCCTTGGCCCGAATCTTGCGGCTCACCATCGATACCGCCGCACCTGCGACCGGTGTCGATCGTGATGCATATGTACCCATACCGAACGGGGCCGTGTCGGTGTCGCCTTCTTCGACGACGATGTCTTCGGCAGGAATACCCAGCTCATGAGCCACGATCTGGGCCCACGTTGTTTCGTGACCCTGGCCCTGCGACTTTGCACCCGTGCGCAGAATGGCCTTGCCGGTCATGTGAACTCGGAGCTCGGCCGAGTCGAACATCTTGATGCCCAAAATGTCGTACTCGCGACTGTTGCCAGCGCCGAGGGGCTCGGTCATGGTCGAGATACCAAGTCCCAACAATCGGCCGCGCTTCGCGGCCTCAGCCTTTTGATTCTGGAAATCGTCGTAGCCGATGGCGTCGAGGCCGACCTGCAGACACTTCTCATACTGGCCTGAGTCGGTCAGGAAACCGAACGGTGTTCGTTTCGGGAAGTCATCGTCCTTCACCAGATTGATCCGGCGGAACTCTGCTTGGTCCATGCCCAGGTCGTCGGCTGCTGCCTGCACCATCCGCTCTTGGAAGAACATGGCTTCGGTCACTCGGAACGAACATCGGTAGGCCACCCCACCTGGGGACTTGTTGGTGTACACGCCCCGATTGGTCAGGTAGGCGGTTGGGATGTCGTAGCAGGCAAACGCCGAGTGAATCAGGCCGATCTTGAACTTCGAGGGCTGAGCATCGGCGAAGAATGCACCATGGTCCGAAACGGTGTCCATGCGAACACCAAGGATCTTGCCGTCCTTGCGAAGCGCCAACTTTCCCTTCAGGTATACGTCTCGACCGAACCCGGTGGAGATCAGGTTGCCGGTCTTGTCCTCGATCCACTTCACCGGACGTTCGAGCAAGATGGACGCGAGGATCGAAATCACATACCCCGGATACACCGGCACTTTGTTGCCGAAACCGCCGCCCAGGTCAGGAGAGATGATGCGGATCATGTGTTCGGGAATCTCGGCCACCATGGACACCGCAGCACGCACGATGTGTGGAGCCTGGCTCGTCATGTAGACGGTGAGTTTCGAAGTTGCCCGATCGTAATCGGCTATCGAGCCGCAGGCCTCGATCGGACTCGGGTGCGAGCGCGGATAGTGCAACTCGAGCTCTGACACCATGTCGGCCTCAGCAAACACACGGTCGGTTCCCTCCCGATCGCCGACTTCCCAGTCGAACACCACATTGTTCGTCTGGTTGACCTTGTCGTCACGAATCAGCGGCGCATCGGGTGCCAACGCCTGCTCGGGGTTGACGATCGGAGCGAGCGGCTCGTAGTCAACAACAATCGCCTCGACCCCGTCGCGGGCGATATAGGGATCATCGGCGATGACCGCGCACACCTCTTGCCCCTGGAAGCGAACCTTGTCAGTCGCCAATACGGCTTGGGTGTCATAGGACAGTGTCGGCATCCACGCAAGGTTGCGAGCCGCCATCATCTCACCGGTCATGACCATCCGAACACCCGGAATTGCGTACGCCGCGCTGGTGTCGATCGACTTGATACGAGCGTGAGCCAACGGGCTACGCAGGATCTCCATGTGCAACATGCCGGGGAGTACGACGTCGTCGACGTAGTTCCCCTTACCTCGGATGAATCGATTGTCTTCGACACGGCGCCGGCTCGCGCCGAGGCCACCGATCTTTACCTCGTCGATTGCCATCAGGCCTCTCCTCGCATCTTGGCTGCGGCCCACAACACGGCCTTCACGATGTTTTGATAGCCCGTGCACCGGCACAGGTTTCCCGAGAGGGCCCAACGCACCTCGTCCTCGGTCGGGTTCGGATTCTCATCGAGCAATGCTTTGGCCGACAGCATCATGCCTGGCGTGCAAAAACCA
Organism: uncultured Acidimicrobiales bacterium; assembly: GCA_905479685.1. Lineage (GTDB taxonomy): Bacteria > Actinomycetota > Acidimicrobiia > Acidimicrobiales > SHLQ01 > SHLQ01. Next base: position 7,538 of record CAJQNJ010000128.1, on the reverse strand, counting down.
CACTGGAGGCCATGCTCATCTTTGAAGCCCTCTTGAATTGGGTGGAGTTCGCTTGCTGTTGCCAAGCCTTCGACGGTGGTTACCTCATGACCGTCGGCTTGGACGGCAAAGACGGTGCAGCTCTTGACCGGAGCGCCATCGAGCAAGACCGTGCACGCACCGCAGTTGGTCGTGTCGCAACCGGTGTGGGTTCCCGTCAGCCGGAAGCCGTTTCGAATGAGATGGGCCAACAACAGCCGGGGCTCGATCTGTGCGGCCTTCGATTCTCCGTTGATCCGGATATCAACTCGAGTTGTTTGAATTTCGTCGGCGATCGTTGGTTGGAGTTCTTCAAAGAGGCTCGTCATCAGGCGACCTGCATTTCTGCTCGTTGAACGTTGGCAATAATTCGAGAGACAAACGTGGAGATGATGTGCCGCTTGTAATCAGCGCTTCCTCGGTGATCACCACGAGGCGATGTCGCAGCGGCTGCGAGTTCGGCGGCTCGTTCGACCACATCGTCTTCGAGTCGCGATCCGATGAGCGCTTCAGCTGCCTCGGACGCATTGATCGTCTGAGCTCCAACACCGGTGAGGCCGATGCCAGCGTCCTTGACAACACCGTCCGACATATCGAGTGAAACCGCCGCGGCAGCAGTGGCGAAGTCGCCAACCCGCCGTTCGAGTTTCAGGTAGCCACCTGTGCGAGTGCCTTGCGCAGGTGGAATGACCGCTTCGACAGCGATCTCGTTATGAGCGAGCACCGTCGTGAACGGGCCAGATACAAAGTCCTTCACTGGAATCGTCCGTTTGCCGCTCGGACCCTGCGCAACGATCGACCCCCCGAGGGCCACCATGCATGAGGCCCAATCACCCTGCGGGTCTGCATGGCACACCGAGCCAACGAACGTGCCTCGAGTTCGCACGATCGGATCCGCGACGAGCGGTGCTGCTGCTGCCAGCAGCGGCTGATGTTCGCCAAGGATCTTCGACTTCTCGAGGTCGGCGTGGCGACAGAGCGCACCGATCCGGAACGAGCCGTCGCTATCGGCACGGTGATAGCCAAGGTCTGGGATGTTGTTGATGTCAACGAGGTTTGCGGGGTTTGCAAAGCGAAGCTTCATCATCGGGATGAGGCTTTGCCCACCGGCAAGCACCTTGGCGTCCTCGAGTGAACTGAGGAGCGCTATGGCCTCCTCGATGCTTGTTGGCGCTTCGTATCGAAAGCGGGAAGGGTACATGTGAACTCGGTTTCTCTTCTAAGAATGAACGACTGGTCCGGGCTCGCTACTCACCAGGATCGGGAACGGCGCGGGGTAGCGAATCGGGATCGGGGTCAGGGCGCTTCTCCTGATGGGGAGGCCAGGGACCCTGCACGGGCTGACTTGCGACCTTGAGATGCTCGATGAGATGCGGCCACGCCCACACGGTCGGGCCGGGTCCCTCCTTCGGAGTCTCCTCGATCAGCTCATACAGCCGCGGGTTTTTGACGCTCTTCCCTGACGATTCGATTGGCATCGTTGCCTCCGCTTCCCTCGAGGTCGTCGAGGCGAATATACAAACGTTTGTATCCAGTGTTCGCCCCAAGAGCAGTGTCGAACACCGAACCCTTCACGGGTGGTGGAAGCACACCCTAATGTGTGACGACCAACACACGTCGAGTCGGAAGTGAGATTGTTGGACTCGAGCGACCAGGCTGCAGTCGGCGATTGCGTTATCGGATTGGTCATCCCGGCACCACTGCCTGCCAACGACCATGCGAGCCGTCGTGTTTGCCGCGCCCGGGCCACCAGAATCGCTGCACTCGCTGGTACCGCCAACGCATGTCCCATGGGCTGGACACCGTGGGTGGCTGCGACGGTTCTACTTCTCCGAGTACCAGACAGCGAGCGTCAGATGAGACCAGACGGCGCTCGGTTGGGACAACGCGTTCGTGTGGTCGATGACGATGTTTGGATGATCGGCGAGCCAGTCATTCACATCCGCTTCAAGAGCGTCGAAGTTTGGCTTTCGGTTCTTTCCCTGCAGGGAAAATAGTTTCATCTTCATGGTCGTCCTTCGATGGATGAGGGTCGATGCTACGTCGCCCGACGGGCTTTACCCGGCTGGAACGTTGTTCCGCCGGTACGTGTCACCGTCGAGATGGTCAGGGCACCCATGTCGCTTTTCGCCGGACCCTGGAACGCCGGTTGAGCCGGTGGCAACCGACGGCCTGCGAGCGTCCTTGTGAGTGGCCGGTTGACAAGATAATACGATATCGCAATAATAGTAATACGATATCGCATTACCTAGAAGGACGATCTCATGACTGCACACAGCACCCGAAGCAACACCGAACCCACCAACATGCACAGCTCTCCACCGAGTAGGCCGGAGAACCGAGGCGGTCCGCTTGCCGCCTCCATGTGTCAGCTCGGCCGTCGGAGAGTCTGGATCGCGAGCGCCGCAGTATTCGTGCTGTTCGCAGGCGTCTTCTTTGCATCGTCGGCCCCGTTCGCGATCCCCGAGGTCGAGGCAGCCTGTGGGCAGCAACCCCCCGACATGCGCTTCTTCACGAGCGCCAGCGACATCACGAGCTTTCTGGACGCGTGCGGCCCGAGCGGACGCGACACGTATCGGAACATGCAGGTGGCCGACCTGGTCTACCCAGCGGTCGTCGGTCTGTTCCTGGCGTCGTCACTTGCACTCGTGATCGGCCGCCTCTCGCACCGGGGCTCGAATGTGGTTGGGTTGGCCTCGATTCCCCTCGTGTCCAGTTCGTTCGACTACGTCGAGAACATGTTCGCCTGGTTCGCGCTCGCCCGGTACCCAAAATCGGCCCCCACCGACGCCCTGCTCGGATATGCCTCAGCCGCCAAGACCGCCACGGCCTGGGCCAGTGGCATCCTGCTTCTCGGAGCCTTGGCCATCCTCGGCGTGCAAGTCGTCCGGCGGAGGCTACGGCCGGTCCACGACGTCGCAACTGAGCCGCGCTCCACCGTTTCTCGGGCGCTATCGGTCTAGCCTCGAACCTGTGTCCGAGCATTCGCCCCAAGCGGAAACCGTCGCCGACAAGATCGACCCCGGACTCGGCAATGTCCTTTTCGACGTGTGGCTCGTATCCCGGGCCGTGCACGCATTGATCGACGATGCGATCCGCTCGTCGGGCCTCGACGCTGACGAGTTCGCCATCTACTCCGTCCTCGCCTCCGGCACGCCGATGACGCCCTCGGATCTGGCCGACTGGATGGCAGCTCCTCCCACGACGGTCTCGAGCTACGTCAAGCGCTTCGAGCGGCGCGGCCACGTCCGACGTGTCCAGAATCCAGAGGACCGCCGCTCCTACAGCGTCGAGTTGACCGCAGCGGGTCGCGAAGCTCACCACGCCGCCGGTGCGCTCTTCCGACCAGCGCTCGATCACGTCGACAAGGCGCTCGAGGAGAGTGCTGGAGACACGCGACAACGGCTCCTGGAACTCCGACGCGTGGTAGACACCTTCGCCACCGACTGAACGTCCGTTCCCACCCTCCTCGCTGTTTCTCGACCTACTTGGGCACCGACAGCTCAGCCCGGGAAACGGACACGTTGCCGCGGATAGTCACGCGACGTGGGCCTCCACATCGCCACAGGTCAGCCCAACCGCAGCGCTCGGTCATCGCTGGAGTGAGTGTGGCGGGCTGGTATCTGTCGGGTGGGAGTCGGCCAACCATCTCGATAACGTCTTCTCATGGGTCCAATACAAATCTTGCTGCTCGGTTTCGAAGACTTCCAGGCGACGGGGGGTATAGCCGCCGAGCTCGAGACGCTCAGCGACGCTGGCACCATCCGCGTCGTGGACGCCCGCTTCATTCTCAAGAGCGACGACGAAGTCGTTGTGGTGCGAGCCTCCGATCTGGACGACTCCGAGCGAGCGGACCTGCGGGCGGCAGCGGGCGCCCTCATCGGACTGGGAGCTGGAGTGGTCCTCGGTGGCGAGGAAGGTGCTGCGGCGGGCATGATTCTTGGTGCCGACGCTGCTCTGGGTGTGGGTGAGATCGGAATGAGCGGAGATGACATTCTCGCTCTCAGCGACGATATGCAGACCGGCGACGCCTTGCTGCTACTTGTCATCGAGAACGTCTGGGCGACCGGACTGCGGAATGCACTGCGCGAGGCTGGCGCAGTATTCGCCCAACAGGACTACGTTACGCCGGAAGGGCTAGTGGCTCTCGGCGGGCTGCTCGGACTCGAAGTAGCTCTCGAGCAATAGCTCTTCAAGGCCGTTTTCTTCTCTTGCGTGAACACTCCCAACTGACGGGAGCTATCCGGAATTGCCACGAAGCATCGGCGAGGTCTAGGTCATCTCGAACGAGAAAACCGTGCGCCAGTCGTTCTTCATACTGATCACAGTCCAGTCTTGGTCGCGCGCCATACTCACGGCCTTGTCTGCTCCGCCCGTGTACGCGGTTTCGCGCTCATCGTCGTCGTGGCTCACCAGGAGGCGAAGTGCAGGGCGACCCACGCCGCCGGCGAACTGGAGCATAGGGATGTCGCCGTTGGCGTTACCTGCGGCCAGGATCGGCCGTCGGCCGATCCGATCCCATATCTGTACGGGCTTGGCTGGTCCGTCGTCAAGGATGTCCAAGCCGGGCCCGCGCATGATGCTGGCCCCCTCAGCATCGGTCTGAAAGTTCAATGTTGGCGCACTGCCGATGACGCGCTCTGGTGGGATGTCGTAGACCTGCTCGGTGATGACGCGCATGAAATCACGCCCGCCACCGGAGACGATGTAGACCACGAACTCGTTGGCCTTCAGGTAGTCGAGTAGCTCGAGCATGGGCTGGTAAGCAACGTCCAGATAGCTGCAGTGATATTTGGGGTGCAGGGCGGTGTCGAAGAAGTCCGAGACCATGCGGGCGAAGACATCGACGGACATGTCAGCGAATGCCTTGCCGAGGCCGGCGAACAGGACCTTGACGTCGCCATCGTCCCCGTTGTAATGGCGTTCTACCGCTTGGTTGATCCAGGAGGTGTCCTTCTCGTACGCCATCTTCCATGGCTGGGTTTGGCGTAGTGAGGTGTCTTTTTCGGCCAAGGTGCTCAGGCGCTGCATGATGAAGTCACCCTGCACGGCAGGCTGCTCGCACCACAGGGTGCCGTCATTGTCGAAGGTGGCGATCCGCTCTTGTGGTGCCACGTAGCCAGCGTCGGTCGGGTCGGTGATTCGGGCCACGAATTCAATGATCGACTTCTTTGCCGCCGTGTCGTGCCACGAACCCAGGGCGTTACTCGACTGAGCCTCGTCGGCCAGAGTGGGCGTCTCGGGCAGCTTGGCGTTCGTCATGGTGATTCTCAAACAGTTGTGGTCGATATCGGCGCGTTGTCGCGGCGTGATGCTGATTCTATCGCAGCCTGAGAAGCTGGCTTGGAGCGTGTCTGCGCAGACCGCGCTGCCTTCTCACCGCCAGAACCCGCTCCGACGGTGTGGTTGGCTTGGGCTCTCTGAACGAGAGCGGTGGCAATCGGAGGTCGGAGCCCTGTCCGTCAAGATCAGGAAGCCAGCGTGAAGGAGTTCGCACGGCGGCAAGGGGCGACCCGAGATCATCGCTGCCTCCGGGGCACGTTCGGGTCGCAGTGAGTCGTGGCGTTAGGGTAGCTGCCAGCGTGGGTCGTTGCCGTTGAACGAAAGCGATGTTTGGTCCGATGTCTGATGAGTTGGATGAATCGATTTTGGATGGCCAGCAGGGTCATTGGGAATCGATGTTGTCGGACAATCCGGACATGTTCGGACTGGAGCCGAGTGAGGCGGCGGTGGCTGCGGCAGCCCAGTTCCGGTCTGCGGACGTGGTCACGGTGGTCGAGTTGGGTGCTGGTCAGGGACGCGATTCCTTCTACTTGTCGGGTGAAGGGTTCGACCTGACGGCTACCGACTACTCGCAGTCGGGAATCGATGCGATCGCAGATCGTGCCGGTGAGCGCGGTCTGTCGATTTCGTGTGCTCGTTGCGACGTGCGCGGGACACTGCCGTTTCCTGAAGCATCGTTCGATGCGTGTTATTCGCACATGCTGTTTTGTATGGCGCTGACCACACCGCAGCTCGAGGCGCTGGTGTTGGAGATTCGCCGGGTGCTGAAGGCTGGCGGCTTGCTGACCTACACGGCACGCACGACCGACGATGCGCATTTCGGCTCCGGCATCGATCGCGGTGACGACATGTTCGAACACGGCGGGTTCATCGTGCATTTCTTCAGCCCGGAGTTGATCGAGGAACTGTCGGAGGGATTCGAGATCATCGAGCTTCTCCACTTCGAAGAGGCTGGCCTGCCTCGCCGTCTGGTGTCGGTCACGATGCGCAAGGCCTGAAGCTCCGCCTGTAGGTATCGAATGCCCTGCTGTTGCATGGACGTCAGGCTCTGTGGCGCCCTCGAATCGTCGCTCCGCGATGATCGGTGCTTCATTATTCAATAGTTTTGCGTGGCCTCGGGAACACCGGCGAAGCGGATGAACAGCCAGAGCGTTAATGAGCGGTACCGCAATCCACGCTGCGGATTAAGACCGAGACTATGGTCTTCAGGAAGGGGGAGTGCGAAAAATCAATCGGAGAATGTGAGCCAAGATCTGCATCCCACGTCAATCGACTGATCCACTTCTCAACACTTCTTAGGGACAACAATGACTGAATCCAATGATAAAAGAAAGATCTGTTGTGTTGGGTTTCAGAAAACTGGAACTACATCTATGACCGTCGCGCTTGATCGACTTGGATATCGGGTGGGTAAGGCGCATAAAGAGATCAATAAGGTGCTCGACCCAAAGGCAGCAAACGCCAGCGAGGTTGTTAAAGAAGTAACCCTGAAGTGCATGGATAGATACGATGCTTTACAGGATTCGCCTTGTCCCTTTATGTTCGAGGCCCTTGATGAGGCTTTCCCCGGCAGTAAGTTTGTACTGACCTATCGGCCCGTCGAAAGCTGGTTGAGTAGCTATTCGAAATTCTTTGGGGATGAGAATAACCCGTTGCGTGAATGGATGTATGGCGTTCCAAGGTTCTCAGGCTACGAAGATACCTATCGGGAAATCTATGAGAATCAGAACAACCAAATTCGCAGCTATTTTCAGCACCGGCCAGATGATTTCCTGGAACTTGATCTGGCTGGAGGCGGCGGCTGGTATGAATTGGTAACTTTTCTTGGGCCGGAGATGTTGCCGTCGTTTCCACACGCGAACGCAAACACAGGCCAGAAAGGCCATCATTCAGCGAACCCTATGTTGGTAAAATTGCGTGAAGGGGCGAAACATGGGCTGATGGGGCTGGCCAACAGGCTTTGAGAAGAATGACGTAGTCGAAAGTCGCACAGCTAGTCCACCGGTTGGCTGTCACGTTGCGCAGCATGATTGAAGTGATGGTGCTGAACCAACTTCCGCTCGAGGCTCGGTCTCCTGGTCGTGGCCTGACCATGAGCACGCTAGACACTGCAGACGTTGAAATTCTGGGGCGACCATGCCGGGCCGAGTGGCCGCAGCACGTATTCTAAGCCTGTGGGGGCTGAAGACTGCGCCGTGCGGTGGAGCGCGCGGCAGGGTTCGAGACTAGTTCCGACC
>CAJQNJ010000127.1 GCA_905479685.1 uncultured Acidimicrobiales bacterium | reverse complement strand
CGGTGTCCCAGGGATAGGAACTCTGTCGGCCCCAGGCGGCACACTTGGTCGCATATTTGGCAGTGTGCTGCAGTCGAAGCATCTCGCTCTTGGTGAGGGGCTGCAATGCCACGCCTGCTTCGAGAGCGAGTGCAACGATGCATGCTTCGACGTGGTTTGCTGGCGCGGCTCCACCGGGTTTCATCAGTCGATCGCTGAGGTCATCGGGCAACCAGTTGCACAAGACCTCGAGCGAGTCGCTGAACTTCCATGGAACGTCGAACGGTTCGCCAATTGGCTCGAGAGACGCCAAGAACTCTGACGCCGCAGTGGCGATGTCCCTGTCAGAGCGCGGGCCACGGGTGTGCTTGAGGAGCTCATCTACCGTGGCCCCCACGAACTTCATGGTCAAGACCATAGAAGAACCATCGGCGTGCTGTGTGGCGCGCTGAAGGAGTTGTTTACCGAGCCCTATTCTTTGATCTGACCAGACGTCTCATCGGCTGAGGACTCCAACCGGAGCGACGCCGAGTTCATGCAATATCGAAGGCCATTCTCGGCGGGGCCATCTGGAAAGACATGTCCAAGATGTGCCCCACATGTTGCACACAGTGACTCGGTTCGCATCATTCCATGGCTCATGTCACGCTTGTCCTCGACGGCGGCGACACTGATCGGGGCGGTGAAGCTCGGCCAACCAGACCCCGAGTCATATTTCGTCTCGCTCGTGAAAAGTGGTTCGTCACACACACGGCAGTGGTACATGCCTTCGTCTTTGGTGTCCCAGTACTCCCCGGTGAATGCCCGTTCGGTCCCGGCCTCTTGGGTCACGTGGTACTGCTCTGGCGTAAGTCGCTCGCGGAGTTCTGACTCTTCAACAGTGCTCATTCTGGGTTCCTTTCGAAAGGGCTTCAGCAGACGGTGCAGCATGCGTTGTTGCATGTGGGCACCGTAGCCGCCCGATAGATTTCCCTGTGTTGCTCAACGCCACGGTTCATGAATTGTTCCGTATTGGAGTTCTAAGAAGATGACGACAGCAGTAGGACATCGTTGGATCGATGTCGAGACCGAAACAGTGCTCGACAGCTGGTATCCACGAAATGCGGATCCAGCTCGGGGGTGTGCGGCTGAAGCAGCTGGCATCATCCGCGGCGAAACCTTCGAGATCACGATCGATCATGAGCAGGCTCCCATCGACGTCTCTGACGCCTACTTGCGTCTGCATCTTCTCAGCTGGCGACAGGTGGCCCCCCACGGCATCACGTTGGACGGCGTGTTTGGTGTGTTGACCAATGTGGCCTGGACGACTCACGGGCCCGTGTTGCCCGAACATGTTGATCGTCTCATCGTTGCGTTGGCCGACCGGGGCCACTGCGTCGGCGTAAATGGTCTCGACAAGTTCCCCCGGATGCTCGATTATGCGATTCCTTCTGGGGTGCGAATCGCAGACGCCAATCGGGTGCGCCTCGGAGCGCATTTGGCGGAGGGAACAACAGTCATGCACGAAGGTTTCGTGAACTTCAACGCAGGGACGCTTGGGACATCGATGGTGGAGGGACGCATCTCGGCGGGGGTTGTCGTCGGGTCGAGTAGCGACGTCGGTGGTGGTGCCTCGATCATGGGAACCCTTTCGGGTGGCGGGCAGGAGACGATTTCGATTGGTGAACGTTGCCTGCTCGGTGCCAACTCCGGCCTCGGAATCTCTCTCGGCGACGACTGCATCGTGGAGGCCGGCCTCTACCTCACGGCTGGCACCAAGGTGACGCTTCCAGATGGCGAGGTTCGGTCAGGCCGAGAACTCTCGGGTATTCATGGACTGTTGTTCCGTCGCAACTCGATCACGGGCGCGGTCGAAGCGGTACCCAACGCAAACGTGAAATGGGAGGGACTGAACGCGGCCCTCCACGCGAACTAGCGGAGTTGCGCTACCGGATTGCTTCGCCGCTTGCGAGGTCGAAGAAGTGGAATCGGCTCGCATCGATGACGAGCGAGATCTCGCTGCCATTGCGCACCTGTGAGCGAGGATTCACCCGTGCCACGAATGTCGCGTCGTCCTCGGCGATAGCGAATACGGCTTCGACTTCCTCGTCGATTGCATCCACGACGATGTATGGCTCTGCGTCGAGGCCGAAGTGGAGGATGATTTCGGATCCCAACGATTCGACCAGACGTGCTGTCGTGACGAAGGTGTGTTCGGCGGGAGCGTCGTCCATCGTGGATGCGTCTTCCATGTCCTCGGGACGGAGCCCGACGACGAGGCTTTTGCCGATGTAGTCAGCAATCCCAGTACCTTCGACCGAAGGAATCCCGATCGATACACTTCCCAGCTTGACGACAGGGCTCTCTGCCGTCCCGCTGAGTTCGCCTTGCATGAGGTTCATCGATGGGGATCCGATGAACCCTGCCACGAAGACGTTTTCTGGCGAATCGTAGAGATCCTGCGGCGAATCGACTTGCATCAGGTAGCCCTTGTTCAGGACAGCCACACGGTCACCCATCGTCATGGCCTCGACCTGGTCGTGGGTGACGTAGAGCGTCGTCACCCCCAGATTGCGCTGAAGCGACGCGATCTCGGCGCGCATCGCAACACGAAGCTTCGCGTCGAGGTTCGAAAGCGGCTCGTCCATGAGGAAGGCCTTCGGTTGACGAACGATGGCGCGGCCCATTGCGACACGCTGACGCTGACCACCAGAGAGCTGACCCGGCTTGCGGTCGAGTTGGTCGTTGAGATCAAGAATCGCTGCAGCCTTTTGGACTCGATCCTGGATCTCTGCCTTGGGAAGCTTGGCCAGCTTGAGGGCGAAACCAATGTTGTCGGCGACCGTCATGTGCGGGTACAGGGCGTAGTTCTGAAAGACCATCGCGACATCGCGATCCTTCGGCGCGACATCGTTCACGCAGCGATCACCGATGTGGATCGACCCCGTCGTGATCGTCTCGAGGCCCGCGAGCATCCGCAGGATCGTCGACTTGCCGCAGCCGGACGGACCAACGAGCACGAGGAACTCGCCGTCCGGCACGTCCAGCGAGAGCGCACGGACGGCCTCGACGCCGCCCGCGTAGGTCTTGCCAACGCTGTCGCATCGAACCTCGGCCATCTTCTCGTCCGTGGTGTCCTCGCCCGTCCACTGCGCCCGCCGCGCGGAACCGGCCGGGCAGAGTACCATCCGGGCTGTCCTTCTGCGGAGGCAGGATTGAGCGACTCCCTTGGCACGATCTCCCGCCGCACCGCCGTCGGTGC
>CAJQNJ010000126.1 GCA_905479685.1 uncultured Acidimicrobiales bacterium | reverse complement strand
ATCTGGCGCATGAGCGACCTGGGCATGCGATCGAACAGGTTTCTGGGCGAATAATCGCGAGCGACGCCAGGTCGAGCTTCGAGCTCGTTGATGATGGTCTCGAGTTCGGCAGATAGGGACTCGCGCATCTGGACCTCTTGCTCGGCTGCCCACAAGCCCTTGTTCTCGAGGAACATACGCATCCGGATGATCGGGTCCTTGGCCCGCCACGATCTTTCTTCATCGGATGTCCGATACACCGGCGTTCCGTCATATGTGGAGTGCGGAGCATACCGATAGGTGTACATCTCGATGAAGGTCGGTCCGTGTCCGGAGGCGGCCCGCTCGACGGCCTCGGATGTGACCTGATACATGGCCAAAGCGTCCATGCCGTCAACTCGGATCCCAGGGAACCCGTATGCCTGCGCCTTGTGGGCCAGTGTCTCGGCTGCCGTCTGTCGGTCGACTGTGGTCGATTGCGCCACTTGGTTGTTTTGGCACAAGAAGATCGTCGGGGACTTCCACACTCCCGCGAAATTCATGGCTGCGTGAAAGTCGCTCTCCGATGTCGCGCCATCGCCGAACACGACCATGTTCACGGTGTCGTTGCCGCTGAATCGATTGTTGTATCCGAATCCAACCGCGTGGGGTAGGTGCGTCCCGATCGTGGCGTTCAGGCGAGTGATTCGGTACCCCGTGACGTCCCAGATGTCATCGTCGTCGGGGATCCCGAGCCAGAATCCAGCTGCACTTCGCAGGTCCATGTCTCGAGCGATCCAAAACCCGAGCTCTCGGTATGCGGTGAAGATCCAGTCGGTCTTGCGCAATGCCAATGACGCCCCGACGTGTGCCTCTTGGCCGCTCACTTGGTAGTACGCGGGCATTCGACCCTGGCGTTGCAGGTTCAGGAGCTTCTCGTCGACGACTCGCGTCGTGAGAAGTTTCTCGTACATGTCGATGAGGCCGTCGTTGTCGATGTCGGGCATGACATCGACCAGCTCACCTTGCGGGTCAAGGATTTGGCGCATCTGCAGGTCCTTTGCAAACATCACGATTCCATGGCGAACGTGTTGATCCGCTTGTGATTTCCTGATCATCGCTCTTTTCTGCCAAGAAATCAACTGATAGTCTGCGCTCGATGTCTGATTCTGACGCCGTCGACCCGTTTTCTGTGAACGGACTCAACACCGTGATCGTCGGTGGCACGGCAGGTATTGGCCTCGCAGTCGCGGCGCGGCTTGTTTCATGTGGGGCAACGGTGACCGTGACCGGTCGACGCGCAGAGGGAGAATCGTTGGCTGCGTCGATTGGCGCCCGATTCGTCCGAATGGACATCGCAGATCGAGGCTCGGTTGCTGAAGGTTTCGCATCGATTCTCTCCGACACCCCACACATCGATTGCCTCATCCTCAATGCGGGCGTCGACATGTTTCATGGCGAGATCGACGACCTCGATCTCGACACCTTCGAGCGCGTCTTCGACATCAACACGCTTGGTCTCGTGCGATCGTTGGCCCATGGGGTGAACGCCATGAGCGCCGGCGGGTCGATCATCGTCACCAGCTCACCTGCTGGCTCGATCGCCGCCCCTGGCATGGCTGCGTACTCGGCATCGAAGGCCGCACTCGACATGTTGGTTCGCAGCTGGGCGCTCGAGCTCGGCCCGAAGCAGATTCGGGTCAACTCGGTGCTTCCTGGGATCGTCGAAAGCGAGATGGATGCCGCCTCGACCGCCGAGCTCGAAGTCATCCGACGTATGACTGCCAATGGTGTGTATCGACGTGCCGAAGAGATGGGCCCGGTGTTTCAGTTCTTGGCGAGTCCTGCGAGCGCTCCGCTCACCGGTTCGATGGTTGGTGCCCACGACGGGATTTCGATCGGCTACAGCCACGAGGCCATGGGCTTGATCGCCAGCGGCGTCGACGAAGGAGACACTGATGGGTGACCTCGACGGAAAGGTCGCGCTGATCACGGGCGCTGGCCGCATAGGCGGCATGGGCCAAGCGGCAGCGCGAAGGCTTGCTGAAGCGGGGGCAAACGTCGTCGTGAGTGACCTTGCACGCGACCGCCCGGAACTTCGACAGGACGAAACGCACGGTCTCGGCGACGACCTCGCGGTCATGCAACAGTTCGCTCATGACCTCACGGACGAATTCGGCGTTCGTTGTGTGGCGACGCCGCTCGACGTCACCGATCAGGAGCAGGCGGAGGCTGCGGTGAACGTGGCTACAAGCGAGTTCGGCTCACTTGACATCTTGTTCAACAACGCTGGGGCGACCACAGGCGTTGGCTGGTTCATGGACCAGACCGATCAGCAATGGGATCTCTCCTGGCAAGTGAACACGATGGGCACGCGGCGTCTCTCGATGCTCGCCATCCCATTGATGGCAGCGAACGGAGGCGGCGTCATCATCAACAACATCTCCGTCGGTGGCTTGGTTGCCGATGCCGGATATGGCGCCTACTGCGCCTCGAAGTTCGGCGTCGCTGCGATTACCAAGCTCATCGCGAAGGAACACGGTAAGGACGGAATCCGGTGCGTTGGGGTGTGTCCGGGCGTGATCGACACGGGGATGGCGGTGGCAAACCGTCGTCTTGTCGCTGACCTCGAGGGGATATCAGATGACGAGGCGTGGGATCTGATGCTCAGCGCGATCCCGCTCGGCCACGCTGGCTCGGCCGACGACGTTGCGCAGGTGGTCGCGTTTCTGGCGTCGCCCGCAGCTCGGTTTGTGAGCGGCGCCCTCCTGCCGGTCGACGGAAGCATGCTCGAGTAACAAAGGGGAGAATGATGGCAATTCTTGGAATGCACCATGTGGCGATCTCGGTGCCAAATCTGGAGGAGGGGGTTGCGTTCTATTGCGACGTGCTCGGATTCAAGAAGGAACAGTACGGACCCATCGAGCCTGACCCGATTGCCGATGCGATGTGTGAGCTCCCCGATGTGTCGGCCCGTGGGTGGATCCTTCGCCATGGCTGCGGCATGGTCGAGATGTGGGAGTTCGACTCTCCGCGCGCAGAAATGCCTGACGAGAGCCGCAAGGTGAATGAACTCGGTTACACACACTTCAGCCTCATGGTCGATGACATGGTGGCAACGTACGAAGAGCTCAAGGACAAGCTCTTCTTCCCGCACCCACCGATTCAGCACACGGTCGAGGGCGATACGAACAATGCGTGGACCGCGTACTGCCGTGACCCGTGGGGCAATGTCATCGAGCTGTGGCAGCTCGGCCATGAAGATCCATTTCCGGATGGTGCCACGTTCGATTGGCGTCCAGAACCACTCGATGTCGGGATCGACAAGGAAGAGCGCTACCGCGGTGACGCCGCCTCGGCACTTCGCGAAGACTGACGAGCATGCCTGAACCGTTCGACCTCGACGGCATCGACCGCCAACTCATCGCCGAGTTGATTCGAGATGGTCGCGCGACGTACGCCAAGCTTGCGCCCGAGGTGGGCCTCAGCCAGGCCGCCGTCCGCACACGCGTCCAACGCCTTCTGGACGAAAATGTGATCACGATCACAGGGCGGGTGGACCCCGAGAGCCTCGGCCTCGGAGTCTTCGCGTTTGTATTCCTCGAGGTCTGCACTGAGATCGACGACGTCACTCGTCTCGTCGGGGAGATCGACGAAGCCGTATTCATCGTGGTGGGAGCAGGGCGGTTTGACGTCTTGGTCGAGCTGAGATGCTCGACGACCGACGATCTGCTTCGAGCGCTCGATCGAATCCGCGTCATCAGCGGCGTCCGGCGGATGCAGTCGATGACGGTCCTGCATTATGAAAAGCAGGACTGGACCGGCATCGGAAATCGGGAAAGCACGTCAACGGTACGACCAGATGTCGTCCTCAGCCACGATTTCGATGAGATCGACCGTGAACTCCTGCGGGGCCTCATGGCCGATGGCCGGGCGACCTATTCGACGTTGGCCCCGCAGGTGGGTCTGAGCCAGGCAGCCGTTCGCGATCGGGTGATCGACCTCCTCGACTCGGGAATCATCACGATCCAGGCGCATCCGGTGCCCGAAGCGATGGGTATCGGGGGATTCGCGGGCCTCGCTGTCAAAGCCAGCGGACCAATCGGGCCGTTGGCTGCCGCGATGTGCGCGCTCCCCGAGGCGACCCTCGTGGTGCGGACACTTGGGCGCTACGACCTGTTGGCCGAGGTCTGGTTCGACGACGGCTATCATCTCGCCGAGGTACTTGACCAACTTCGTGCTGTACCTGGCATGGGGAGTATCGACACCCTGCCGTATCTCTGGATTGCCCTCGAAGAGTTCGATTCTGGCCCGAAACGGTGAGAACGCACAGAATTCACGAGTTAGTTAGGTTGATCACAAAGAAAACAATTGTCTGGATGAAAGTCTGAAAGTAATGTGCTGGCAGATTAGGGTCAGCTGAGTCCCTAGGAGGGGTATCACATGTTCAATCGAAAGTTTCTGCGGCTGCTGTCCGCACTGTTAGCACTGTCGCTCATCGCGGTGTCGTGCGGATCAGATGACGATCAGGAGGCGTCGGACACCACCGAAGCCCCCGCTGAGACGGAAGCGCCCGCTGAGACGGAAGCTCCCGACGACACCGAGGCACCTGCTGAGACGGAAGCTCCCGACGACACCGAGGCGCCCGCCGACGATGACGAAAGCATGGTCGCTGACGACAGCTTGGACCCGATCAAGATCGGGCTCATAGCCCAGGATGAGGAGCTCTTCGCCTTCCCCGAGGTCCGTGCGGTCTCCCAAGCATTCGTCGACTACTTCAACGCCGAAGAGGGTGGCATCAACGGCAATCCGATCGAGCTCGATGTGTGCGGTGCGGGGGATGCTCCAGAGTCCCATGTCGCATGTGCGCAACAATTCGTCAACGACGATTCGATCCACATCGTGATCAACGCCGGATTCGCGACGAACTCCGCGGTCTCCAACGAGCTTCTGTCAGCGGCTGGTAAGGCCACCATGACGCTCGGCAACGACTTCGTCGACTACCTCACTCCAGGCGTCTATACCTTCGACCCAGGCCTGCTTGGTCTGGCCCAGGTATTCTTCGTGTACGCCGCGGATAGCCGCGGTATCACGACCGCCACGCTGTTCATCGCCGATGATCCGAGCCTCACTCCGTTCATTCCGGTGCTCGAGCTCATTGCGGCCGACAACGGCATCACCATCACCGAGGTCGTGCCACTCGGATTCGAACCCGACCTCACCGGTCCAGTGTCGGCTGCCGACACCGCCAACGAGGGTTGGCTGTTCGTCCTCGGCGACGCTGCCCAGTGCACCGCCGCTGCAGCCGCAGTCGAAACGGTCGGTTATGAAGGTGAGCTCTTTGCGAACGACCTTTGTATGGCCCAAGATGTGGTCGAGTCCGGCGTCGTCGACGGATACGCAGGTCCGATCGTGTCGTCGGCGCCGACAGTTGATGGCGGGGCCGACGTGGATGAAATCATCCGTATTCTCGACACCTACGGTAACGATGACGCGCAGCGCGCCGGCCTCGCTGGATGGGCGCTTGCGAACGTGATCATCGCCCGCGACATCATGATCACCGCAGGTGGAGCCGACGCTGACAATGCCGCGGCCCTCGACGCGCTCAGTACCTATTCGAGCGATGACATTCTCGGCTTTCCACCAGTGAGCTGTCCAAGTGATAGTGCGTACGTCGGTGCGTGCAACGATTCGCCGCTGATGGTGACTGTTGTCGATGGAGCGATGACCCAACCCGATGGCTTTGTCGAGCTCGACTTCTCGGAGCTCGAATTCCTGCTCGAGGGTTAAGGAATGACGCCCGCACCACCAGCCGAAGCTTCGGTGTTCGGCTGGTGGTGCGCGTGATCGCCCGAATTTCGGGTAAGGAGTTCACGGCACTGCAACGTGCCGGGTTCCTCCTCCTCGGAGCGATCTCGGCACTGTGGATCTTCGGGATGTTCGTCAATCCCGAAACGTTTTTCGAACCAATTCTGTTCGGGCTCGGCAACGGCTCGATCATCGCCGCTCTCGCTATTGGTCTGGTCGTGGCGTACCGGGCCTCCGGGGTCATCAATTTCGGCCACGGGGCGATCGCGACGTACGTTGTGTATGTCTACGTGTCGCTGAACGACACCGGCCAGTATCCGATTCCACCTCTGCCGAACCCTCTGGTTCTGATCAGCTTCTTCTTCGATACTGAAATCCTCGAGATCCCAACGATGGTTGACCTTGGCGGTCCCATGGGGAAGGGCAGCTCGATGGTGATTGCACTTCTCACTGCCGCACTACTCGGTCTCATTGCACATTACGCAGTCTTTCGCCCCCTCCGATACGCACCGGTCTTGGCCAAGGTGGTTGCTTCGGTCGGGATCATGTTGTTCCTGCAAGCAGCGGTCGTGATTCGCTTCGGCTCACGAGCGAAGAGCGCGGAGCCGATCTTTCCCAACGAACCTGTCGACTTCCTCGGAGTACGCCTGGGCCAGGACCGTTTCTGGCTGCTGGGAACAGTCATCTTGGTCACCGCAGTGTTGTGGGCGGTCTTCAAGTTCACGAAGTTCGGTATCGCAACAAGAGCCTCGGCGGAGAATGAGCGTTTCACGACCCTGCTCGGCTTCAACGCCGACCTTCAGGCCGGAGTCAGCTGGGTGCTCGCTTCGGTACTCGCGGGTTTGATGGGAATCCTTGTCGCCCCGATAACTGGGGTGACACCACAGCTCTTCACGGTCCTGCTCATCTCCTCTCTTGGTGCGGCGCTGCTAGGCCGTATGTCGTCTTTTGTGATTGCCGCGATAGCTGGTGTTGGGCTGGGGATCGTCGACCAGCAACTCTTTCGTCTCGAGTTCGAGTGGGAATGGCTGCCGGACATCGGCATGCGTCAAGCATTGCCATTCATCGTCATTGCACTGGCCATGATCATTTTTGGTGAGACGTTGCCATCAC
>CAJQNJ010000125.1 GCA_905479685.1 uncultured Acidimicrobiales bacterium | reverse complement strand
CGACGGTCATCGTCTGCGATCCGCGGCTCTCCAACACGGGCAGCAAGGCCGATCACTGGCTACCGACGTGGCCCGGCACCGAGCCGTTTCTGTGTCTGTCGATCATCCACCAGATGCTCGAAGACGACACATGGAACAAGGAGTTCGTCGAGCGTTGGGTCAACTGGGACACCTTCCTCGCAGAAGAATTCCCGGACATGCCAAACGAGTTCGCCTCGCTCGGTCCTGCCTTGAAGCAGCACTATGCGGAGTACACGCCCGAGAAGGCCGAGCACATCACCGGGATTCCCGCGGAGCAGATCCGCGAGATCGCAGCGATCATCGGCCGACATCCGACGAAGTTCGCGTCGCACAACTGGCGAGCAGCCGGAGCCGGCAACATGGGCGGCTGGCAGGTCGCTCGCTGCCTCTTCTTCATTGCGGTGATGACGGGATCGGTTGCAACCGAGGGTGGAACGTCCGGCAATGGGTGGAACAAGTTCGCACCAGCGGCGCCGCTCGGTGCTCCTGGAATCGAGCGTTGGAACGATCTCGAGTGGCCGAAGGAATTTCCGCTTGCGTACCACGAGATGTCGATCCTGCTGCCGCACTTTCTCAATGAGGGACGAGGCAAGCTCGATACCTACTTCAGCCGCGTCTACAACCCGATCTGGACCAACCCCGACGGCTTCAGCTGGATGGAAGCCCTCACCGATCCAAAGAAGGTCGAGTGCCACGTTGCGCTCACACCGACGTGGAGCGAGACAGCGTGGTTCGCCGATTACGTCTTGCCCATGGGTGTCGGCGCCGAGCGTCACGATGTCGTCAGCTACGAGACGCACCAAGGTCGATGGATCGCGTTCCGGCAGAGTGTGTTTCGCCGGTTTGCCGAAATCGAAGGCAAAGAGGTAAACGAGGATTCCCGCACCCACGAGTTCAACCCCGGCGAGGTCTGGGAGGAGAACGAGTTCTGGATCGACCTGTCGTGGGCCATCGACCCCGACGGATCCATGGGCATTCGCCAGTACTTCGAAAGTGAAGAGCATCCTGGCAAGCCGATCGGCGTGGACGAGTATTACGGAAAGATGTT
Source organism: uncultured Acidimicrobiales bacterium (assembly GCA_905479685.1). Lineage (GTDB taxonomy): Bacteria > Actinomycetota > Acidimicrobiia > Acidimicrobiales > SHLQ01 > SHLQ01. Next base: position 8,703 of record CAJQNJ010000125.1, on the reverse strand, counting down.
CGCCGAGAATGTTCCCGGACTCGCTGAGGACGCAGAGGCAGCAGGTGAAACTCCCCTCGAATACATGCGAAACCGAGGCGCCTATGCCCTCGAAGGTGATCAGCGCACCCCGTACGAACGGGCGGTGGATCCCTCGGCCGTCGATGGCTGCACAAAAGATGAAGGTGGCGTCTTCCGTAAGCCAGGTACTTCGGCGATGTGGGACGGCACCCCAGAGGGGCTGAATGACATCACGCTTGCTCGCCTCGGTGATGGCTCGCCAGCGATCGAGATCGATGGGGAGTTGAAGGAAGGCTTCGTCACGCCATCGAAGAAGCTCGAATTGTTCTCGACCACGCTCAAGGACTGGGGTTGGCCCGAATACGCCACGCCGAAGTGGATTCCGAGCCATGTGCACTGGGAAGACCTCGACATGGAGCCTGCTGCCGACGGCACGGGCGGCAACGAGCGGATCCTGTTGCCGACATTCCGCATCCCGACCCTGATCCACACACGCTCGGCCAACTCGAAGTGGCTGAACGAGATCAGCCACCGCCATCCGCTGTGGCTACATCCCGAGGATGCCGAAAAGTTAGGTATCGCCGAGAACGGTCTGGTCCGTGTCACCACGCGGATCGGCCACTTTGTCATCAGCGCGTGGCAGACCGAAGGCATTCGTCCCGGTATTGTCGCCGCATCGCACCACATGGGTCGCTGGCGTCTCGAAGAAGACAAGGCTCGAAACTGGGGCGCCGGGAAAGCCAATATCACGCCGCCGGCTTCGCCGGGGGAGGCGAATGGTTCTGGTGCGAGGGGTGGAGGCTCCGTAGGGTTCGGAAAGGGCGCTGGGGCCTCGAGCGGTCAATCAGCGACGGGCGAAACCGGAGCTGAAGGCGACGGCGATGGTCGCGGCGTCTGGAAGCTCCAGAGGACCGACGGCATCCGGACGTGGGATTCCAGCGATGACGACACGAATCGCATTTGGTGGACTGACACGGGCGTGCATCAGAACCTGACTTTTGCTGTTCAGCCCGACCCGATTTCGGGCATGCAGTGCTGGCACCAACGTGTCCGGGTGACTCCGGCTGAGGCCGGTGATCAGTACGGCGACGTTGTTGTCGATACGAACAAGTCGCGCGAGGCCTATCTCGACTGGCTGAGCAAGACGCGCCCAGGGCCGGGTCCTGGTGGACTTCGTCGACCACTCTGGTACGCCCGTCCCCTCAAGCCGACCGCACCGACATACCTGAGCCCAGACGCGTAGTCGAAGTACTCGGGGTCAGTATGTGATTTCAGGCTCCAGCAGACACGACAATGATCGCTCCGGCGATCATGGCAGCCGTTCCTGCGGCGAGTGAGATCGTGAGTCGTTCTTGTTTCGCGTCGAACACGAGCGGGGCGAGGCCGACCACCACCAGCGTCGCAAGCTGTTGAACGGTGATCGATATTGCGATCGTGGTGCGGCTGAACGACACCCATTGCGCACTGATGCCGATCGCTCCGGTGACGCCTCCCGCCAACATCCAGCGATAAGCCATACGTGGTGGTGTTGGACGTTTCCACATTCCAGCGAACGTCAGTCCGAGGCCATGGACGACCAACGCCGCCGCGAGGCCAACGGTGAGTCCCAGCACGGGCTCGTCGAGGCCCTCGAGTCCCTTTCGAATGAAGATCGGTGACGTACCCCAGAACAGAGCCACGAGGAGGGCGTACCACGGCTTGGACCACTGCCGCCCATCACTCGGTCGACTCATCGAGATGAGGGCGACACCGGCGACGGTGGAAGCCACACCGACGAACGTGAGAACCGTCAGGGACTCATCGAGCACCGGAACAGCCAACATCGCTCCCACGATCGGGGCCGCTGCGACCAGTGCACCGGTACGTGCGACACCAATCGTCTGCTGGCTGAGAGCAAGAAGTGTCCAACCGCCGATGTAATGGATGATCGCGCTGCCTGCGAAGTACGCAAGCGATCCGATGGGAGCATCGGCGAGTAATGCGAAGTCTCCGGTGATGAAGAGCCGGATCACCAGGATTACCTCGACGGCCACCAACATTCCGAATGCTGTGCGAAACGCGTCTACCAGCAGGTTGGCCTTCCGGTTCATCATCTGGGTGAGCCCAAAACCGACAGCAGCCACAAGGGCCCAGAGGACGCCAGCTTGCACTACGGAGCGACCGGTCTTGCGGCCGATTGATCGAAGAGTTGAACGCCGTCATCGGTCTGGCTCGCTACCGCCCAGCTGGTCGAATCACCAACGATGAACATCGATTCCTCCACCCCCGGGGCGTGCACTGTTTTGGGCATCATACGAGGCGGCAGAACCGAACAGGTCCAGGCGTTTCTTCCTGGAATGTCGAGGGCAGCTGGCGAACCGTTCGGCGGTCGCGCCTGGCATGCGCACTCGAGGCAATCTCGCCCGGATGAGTTTTGATTTCCATCCGATGGTTGTGACTGGCGAAGATGGTCTAGGTTATTTCAGAACCGGGGAGGGGAACCGGTTGGTACTGGGGGGTATCAATGACAGAAGCCGCCGTCGAGGCTGAGCACGTTGTCGTCGATTCGGTTGTGCGTGATCGGATACGAGTTCTGATCATCACACTCGCGATCGCAATCCCGCTGATCGCCTGGACGCTCACCCAGATGAGCACACTTGCGTTTTTCACCCAGATCCTGAACGGTCTCAGCTTCGGAGCGCTGCTGTTCTTCTTGGCCTCTGGGTTCACGATGATCTTCGGTCTAATGAGGATCGCGAACCTCGCGCACGGCGGCTTCTATCTGATGGGGGGCTACGTCGGGATCACGACGACCCTCGTCACCGGCCAATTCTGGCTGGGACTGCTCGCTGGCGGTCTCGTCATCAGTTGTCTCGGATTGTTCGTGGAACGGATCTTGCTTCGCCGAATTCGTGGCATGGAAAAGCCCGAGGTGCTGTTGACCATTGGTTTGACCTTCGTCATTGGCGATTTCTCGCTGGCAGTATGGGGTGGCGACCCAAGGCAGATCGAGAAGCCGGAATACCTCAAAGGCGCATTTCAAATCGGAGACTCGTTCTTCTACCCGAAGTACCGATTGTTTGTTCTTGCGCTGGCCATCCTGCTCGGGTCGTTCCTGTTCTACATAGATCGAAAGACCAAGATCGGCGCAATTGTTCGGGCCGGGGTTGACGATCGCGAAACTGTCGCCGCAATGGGAATCAACATCAAAGCCGTCTTCACCGGAGCCTTCATATTTGGTGCATTCATCGCAGGTATGTCCGGAGTCATCGGAGCTGGTTTTCTTTCATTGCTCCCCGGTGAGGACTTCGTGATCCTGCTGTTTGCCCTTGTGGTTGTGATCATTGGCGGCCTCGGCAGTCTGGAGGGTGCAGCGCTTGGTGCAGTAGTCGTGGGGCTGATCGACGCCTTTGCAAAGGCCCTCGTCCCCGAGCTGTCGTTCTTCACCTTGTTCGCGCCAATGGCAATCATTCTCATGGTTCGCCCGAACGGTTTGCTCGGGAGAGCCTCATGAGCATGATTGAATCGGCGGGGCAGGCAAGGAAAGCCCTGCCAATTACCGCACGGGTGCAACTCGCGATGTTGGCGATCGCACTCGTCGTCGCATTCATTTTCCCGTTTCTCGCATCGACGTTCATCCTCCGTCTCGTCACGCTCGCGCTGGTTTCCGCGCTGTTCGCCATGAGCGTGGATCTCATGGCTGGCTACGCGGGTCTCGTCAGCCTTGGACACGCTGGGGTCTTGGGCTCAGCCATGTATGGCGTTGGCTACGTCGCATCGAAGACCGACGGTGGGTTCGCGCTCCAGCTATTGGTCGGGTTTGCCGCCGGCATCGCCGCGAGCGTCATCTTCGGCTTGATGGCAATGAGAAGCAGCGGTGTGTACTTCATTCTGATCACCATCGCCCAGGGCATGATCGTGTGGGGACTCGCGACGTTGCTGGTGAAGATCACTGGCGCGGAGAACGGCCTTCCTGGCATCAGACGGCCCGTCGTTGTCGAGACGGAATTCCGGTACTACTTCGTCGCCTTGATCGTCGTGCTGGTGTCTTCGGTTGGGCTCTTCATCGTGGTTCGGTCGCCCGTCGGATTTGCGCTCAAGGGACTACGTGAGTCCGAGACCCGAATGCGCATGTTGGGACACAACACGACGTGGCTCAAGTTCCAGATGTTCATGCTGTCTGGGTTCTTCGCGACGATCGCGGGAATCCTCCTGGTGTACTTGAACGAGTTCGTCAATCCCACCGATGTGATCATTGCATCCTCGGCGTTGCCCGTTCTCATGTCGATTCTCGGCGGTATTGGGACGTTGATCGGCCCCTTCATAGGCGCCTTCGTAGTCGTGTTTCTCCGCAACTACGTGAGCCTTGAAATCGATCGCTGGCAATCGATCATGGGACTGACCTTCATATTTGTGGTTCTGTTCGCCCGTGATGGGTTGATCGGTGCGGTCAAGAAGCACTGGTACAAGTACCTCGACAGCAAAGGGAGCGGTCCGGCCGCGCTCGCTGCGACGGAGATGGCCGCACCGCCTCTTCAATCGGGCTGACGCCCGCAAACTCTGACGCGTAAAACGGGCACTACAGGAATCCAGAAATAGCACAGCAATCCAAACAAACGAAGAACACCAATTAGGAGATACGTACGATGACGAAAACGTTACGAGTGGCGGCAATACTGCTCGCTGTTCTTTCAATGATCGCGGCGTCATGCAGCTCATCAGATGATGCATCGGATACAACCACCGATACTGCGGCCACAACCGACGAGGGAACCGACGAGGGAACCGACGAGGAACCCGAAGAGACCATGGAGGAAGGAACCGATGAGGAACCCGAAGAGACCGGATCCGAACCAGCGCCAGCCGGCGACGGAGGCCTTGACATCAAGGTCGGGGCCATCCTGCCGCTGACCGGGGGTATTGCCGGGCCGGGAGCAGATGCGAGAGACAGCTTGGAGCTCTTCTTCAACACGTTTGGCGACGGCGAATCGATCACCACACCCGGTGGCAACACAATTTCGTTGGTCATCGAAGACAACGCATCGGATCCAGCGATTGCGTTGACCGCTGCGACAAAGTTGCTCGAAGTTGACGACGTCGACATCGTGCTTCCGGGCATTCTTGCCAGCACGGGTACTGCAGTAGGTGACGCGTTAGGCGACCGAGATGACGTTCTCCTGCTCTCGCCATCGTCGTGCAACGACGACTTCACCCAGCGCGCTCCACTGGACGGTTATGCACGTCCGGCCGGTTGGGCGTGTAGCCAAACCACGCACGCCTTCGGTCAGTGGGCTTTTGAGGAAGCGGGCTACACCGCTGTCGCCACCGCTTGCACCGACTACTCCTTTGGTTGGGAGCATTGCGGCGGATTTGCTGATGCCTTTACCAACGCAGGCGGAACCATCGTGGACCAGATTTGGCACCCGCTCGGCAACGCTGACTTCGCGACCTACTCGACGCAGATGAACGACCTCAGCGACGCCGAAGCCGTGATGGTCTTGGCCGTTGGCGGTTCGGTGAACCCAATGGTGACGTCCTATGCCGACTTCGGTCTGAAGGACAGCAAGCCAATGCTTGCTGGCGTCACAACGATGGATCAATCAGCACTTCGCGCCATGGACAAGAGTGTTGCCCTCGGAACAATTGGTCACAGCCACTGGGCTGAAGGCCACGATGATCCGAACACGATTGAGTTCGTCACCGCCTACGAAGACGCAACGGACAAGATCGCCTCGTACTACGCAGCTGGTTACTACGGTGCCATGCAGTGGATCGTCGCCGCTGCAGATGCGATGGACAGCGAGTTCACTCCGGCGGCCATGCTCACCACCATGAAGGACGGTCTCGAGGTTGACACCGCATTCGGAACGCAGACGATGAATGAAGATGGCTCGATGACCATGACCGTTTTCATCACCGAAGTCCAAGAGCGTGAAGACGGCAAGCTCTGGAACGTTCCGATCTTCCAATACGACGACGTCGATCAGTACTTCCAGTTCGACAAGGATGAATACCTTGCGCAGCCGACCTATACCAAGGACTTCCAGGGCGCGGGCGTAAGCGGCTAATCGCCGCCCGTCTACGACAAGGAGTCTGAGAAGAAGGAAGGTCTGTCCTGAGTACTGTTTTGAACGTCGACGATGTAACCGTCCGGTTCGGTGGTGTCACCGCCGTCAATCATGTCTCCCTTAAAGTCGAGGGGGGCCAACGGTGGGCAGTCATCGGTCCAAATGGCGCCGGGAAGACCACGTTGTTCCGCACGATCTCGGGGGAGGTTTTCCCTACCGAGGGAAGAGTGGAGCTGTTCGGATCCGACATGAGCCGCGCTGCGCCGTATCAAAAGGCGCAGCGCGGCGTCGGCCGCACCTATCAAGTAACCGAGTTGTTCAAAGAACTCACGGTGGAAGAAAATCTCATCATCGCCGCTCAGGCGGTCACCAAGACGCGGTTCTGCTTCTGGGCCCCGGTGAGGGTCAGAGGAGAGGTGGACGAGATGGTCGCAAATGCACTCGAAGCTGTCGATCTCACATCTGCTCGCCATACCCGCGTGGCGGACATGTCGCACGGCTCGCACCGCCAGCTCGAAATCGCCATGGCACTTTCGTCGAACCCCAAGCTGCTTCTGCTCGACGAACCTGCCGCAGGGCTATCCTCCGCAGAACGAAGGATGATGAAGGGACTCATCAACGGGTTGCCCCGAGACCTGTCGATCGTGCTCATCGAACATGACATGGACATCGCTCTCGACCTGGTCGAGCGGGTTCTCGTGCTCGACAACGGCAGCAGGATCGCCGAAGGCGACCCAGATGAAATCCGTACCAACCAACGCGTCCAAGACGTCTACCTGAAGTTTGACTGATGCTCACTGTTGAAAACGTTCAGGCCTACTACGACACTGCGCACATTCTCGATGGCACCAGCCTCGAGGTGGCCACCGGCGAGGTCCTCGGCCTGTTGGGTCGCAACGGCATGGGAAAGACCACGCTCGTCCGCACGATCGCGGGAGTGACGCCGCCGAGACAAGCCGACGGCACGATCACGTGGCAAGGCGAAGACATCACCCACCTCGAATCGTATGAGATCGCGCGCCGGGGGATTGGCTACGTACCGCAGGGTCGACGAGTATTTGGAAGCTTGAGCGTCGTCGAGAACCTCGACGTGATCGCACGCCCTCCAGCGCACGACATGGGCGAGGCATGGAGCGTCGAGCGGGTGTTCGAGTTCTTTCCCCGATTGGAGGAACGCAAGACGAGTTTGGCGCGCACCTTGTCGGGTGGCGAGCAGCAGATGTTGGCCATCGGCAGAGCACTCATGATCAATCCATCGCTGTTGCTGATGGACGAACCATCCGAAGGACTCGCTCCAATCATTCTTGGCATCATCCGCGACACACTGCTCTCACTCAAGGGTTCCGGACTCAGCATCTTGCTCGTCGAGCAGAACTTGGGGCTGGCTCTGGCGTTGGCAGACAGGCTGCTACTCATGAGTGAGCACGGCAAGATTGTGTGGGAAGGGACTCCCGATGAGCTCAAGGCCGACCAGATGGCCATGAGCACGCATCTGGGCGTGTAGGGGAGCGGCTCTCGGCCGAGTGGTTGATCAGTCCAGAACGGCGAAGAACCTGGCTGGGGATCCCTCGGCGCCTTTGACGTTCAAGAAGGCGCCGAAGAACTGGAACCGCTCGTCTACTGGGAGCACGGCAAGATTGGTCAGTGACTGCATGAGAATGGCTCCCGAATCGCCGATGATCTCATGTACGACGAATTCGTACGGAAGGTAATTCTGCTTCTTTGCTGAAGCTTCGGGAAAACAGTCGAAGCCGATGGCTTTGGCCCCGGTATCGGCAAGCCAGTGAGCAGCCTCGGGTGAGCACGATGGCGATCCGAGGTAGTAGCGGGGAAATTCGCCCCATGCAATGTCGGTCCAACCGGTTCGAACAAGCACGACGTCACCCTGTCGAATCTCGGGCGCAGCAGCTTCGAGATCGGCCGGCGTGATGTCGTGTTCGGGCTCGATGTGTGAAAGATCGATGATGACCGCCTCTCCGCACGTACGGTCGAGAAGGATATCGCCCGCCACCTCGCCGTCTTCGCGGTAGTGCTTCGTGAAGTCGACATGGGAGCCGGCGTGGAGCATCATCTGGATCTCCGTGACCATCCAGAAGCCGGGCTCCTTGAAGTGTTGTGTGATACCGATCGGCTGATTGACCGACGGTGGGCTGTACGTGTCCGAACCGATCGCAACGGTGAGGTCGACTATTCGCATGGCTCTCCTAAGGGTGGTCGCACAAGTTTGAAAGTGATGTCACTCATCGTTTCGCCACTTTCGTCCTGGCATGTGGTTGTAGATCGATGCGACGATGCCGCCGTCGACGACGAGTGCGGTCGACGTGACCCAACTCGAGTCATCGCACGCGAGGTAGAGCGCAGCTGAGGCAACATCTTCGGGCTGGCCGATGCGTCCGAGCGGCGTGACCGCAGCCCGGCCTGCCCTGATCTCGGGGTCTTGGAGGTACGCGGTCAGGGGGGTCTCGACGTGGCCTGGACAGATCGCGTTCGACCGAATTCCGTACTCGGCCCATTCGATGCCCTGCTGCTTCGACAACATGATGAGCGCGGCCTTCGTGGACGAGTACGCACCAGCACCGGGATACGGAGCGAGGCCAGCGTTCGACGAGAGGTTGATGATCGAGCCGCCCCGTCCCTGCTCGACCATGTGGCGAGC
>CAJQNJ010000124.1 GCA_905479685.1 uncultured Acidimicrobiales bacterium | reverse complement strand
ACCGACCGAGATGGCATCACGAGAACGATCGCCTCGCCAGAGTCCACGGCTATGACGGGCTGCTCCTCGGTCTCTGCCGCGCTCGTCGTCCCCTTGCCTCCCGCGAATGACCACAACACAGCTGACGCTGGACTGATCATGCCTGGTTTGAGGACGACACGATCTGGCTCGTCGGCATGATTGACGGCCACCACAATTTGGGCCGATCCGTCGCCGCGAGAAAACACGTAGGTCCGACCGAAGTCGGATCCATGTTGTGGGCCCAGACGTTCGAGCGTCGGCGACCGGAGACCCGGCTCAGAGTGCCGCAGCGCGATCAGTGAACGAAGCGCGTCGAGGATCTCGGGTGCGGCATCGAGATCGTCCCACGGAAAGCCCCGACGATTGTCTGGGTCGGGGCCACCTTCCAGACCAACCTCTGTCCCGTAATACACACACGGTGCGCCCGGCAAGGTGAACAGCAGCGCGAGGGCCACCACGACGAGAGCGGCATCTCCTCCGGCGAGCGTCATGATACGACCGGTGTCATGGCTGTCCAACAAATTGAGGAGCGCTGGCACGGTGACCGATCCGTACATGGACATCATCTCGTCCACACGGTCGGCGAACCCTCCGGCGTGAAGGCCCGGCGTCACCTCGTACTCGCCGTTCTCCACGATTCCGGCCGGATCGATTCGGTTCCCGATTGCGAACCTGATGATCGCCGTCGTCAACGGGTAGTTCATCAGACCATCGAAGGGGCCATCATCACCAACCCATTCGGGGCCAGGACCCCAGATCTCGCCCGTGATGTACGCCTCAGGATTCACGGCGCGGACGCGTCGGCGAAACTCATCCCAGAAGCCTGGCGTGGCGATTTCGTTGGGCACATCGAGACGCCAACCATCGATGCCCCGTTCGATCCAATACGTACCAACGCTCCACAAGAATTCCCGGACGGCCTCGGTTTCGGTGTTGAACGCAGGCAACGCGTGTAATCCCCACCAGGCGTCGTACGTCGGAGGGGTGTCCTCGTCATAGGGACGAATGGGAAATTCCCACACCCTGAACCAGTCAAGATACGCGGATTTCTCCTGGTGTTCCGCGATGTCGTTGAATTGAAAGAACCCACGACTCGCATGGTTGAACACGCCGTCGAGCACGACACGAATTCCTCGTTGGTGCGCTGCATCGAGCATCGCATCGAATGCTTCGTTTCCCCCCAACAAGGGGTCGATCGTGAAGTAGTCGTGCGTGTGATACCGATGGTTCGACGCGCTCTGAAAGACCGGATTGAACCAGATGGCGTTGAACCCGAGATCTACAAGATGGTCCAACCGATCGATGACGCCCCAGAGATCACCACCCTTGTAGCCCCAGACGGTGGGCGGAGCATCCCATGCATCGAGACGAACCCCGTTGTCGACCCGCCCGGAGCGTGCGAAGCGGTCAGGAAAGATCTGATAGAAGATCGCACCACCTTCTAGAACCCATAGTGGGGGAAGATGGAATGCACAAGATTTGTACCCCGTCCGTGGGCTGTGCTCACACGTTGGTTTTGAGCAAGTGGTAGACATATGAGGGGTCAGGCTAGGCGGTAAGCGTCGTCCTGAATCGGACCACAGCGACGTAGGTGCTGGTCGGGCCACTGAGAGTCTGCGGTACTGCTCCCTCGATCTAAACATCTAAGGCGTATGTCAGACGGAGGCCATCGCAGAGGAACTCGACGAATACGTCGCGCGCAGCAAAAAGGACATCGGCGCGGGCGACCCGTGAGCGAGCGACGTGGCAAGATTCGGCATGGCTGATCTGAGCGCAACGTACTTCTCGACCATCATCCTCGTGTTTCGAGTGGTATTCGGCCTGGTGTTCGCTGGTCACGGCTGGGGAAAACGGAAGGGCGGCATCGACGGCGCTGCGAAGTCGTTCGAGTCAAAGGGCATCCGCCCGGGTCGAGTCCACGCACAGCTTGCTTCGCTGACCGAGATCGGGACTGGGCTGATGATCGCGTTTGGGTTGCTCCTCCCGTTCGCTGCCGCCGGCGTCGTAGGCGTGATGGTGGTCGCTGGTTGGACACTTCGCAACAACGGGTTCTGGATTCTCAACCAAGGCTGGGAGTACACACTCATGTTGGCGCTCACTGCTGCGTTGTTGGCCGGCCTCGGCGCTGGTGACTACTCGCTCGACGCGGTATTCGACCTGGTCGATCCGCTCAATGGGCTCGTCGGTGTCGCCCTGGCGCTCGGGATCGGTGTCATGGCGGGAGTTGGCCATCTTGCCGCCTTCTATCGTCCTCCCCCGACTGACTGAGTCGTGAGCACGTCGTCGACTCTGCCGAGCGGCATCATTTTCTTCATCGCGGAGCGCTGCCATTGGGGCAGATTACTTCCGCCACGTGGCTCCGCTACCGGCGAAACGTACGATAAACGGCCGTATCAGAGGGTAGAGCAGCGCGTCGCAGTCATCAGATGACCGCAGCCAGGAGCGTTGCGAGATCGCCGCGTTCTTCAACCATCACCGACTCCGCACCGACGAACTTCGACAACCGACGCAAGGCGCAGGCCACGCGTTCGGCCGACTCCGGGGTGAGATGGCCCACCTCGGCATGGGCAGCTTTCACACGCAGAACTCCAGCTTGGCGATCCGTCTTCACGTCGACGCGAGCCACCAAGTGGCCATCGACCATGACCGGAAGCACGTAATAGCCCCATCGGCGCTTGGACTCAGGCACATAGATCTCGATGCGATACTCGAAGTTCCACAATCGTTCTGCTCGGTCCCGGTTCCACACGATGGGGTCAAAGGGAGACAACGTCGTGGCACCCACGATCGCCCGTGGCGTTGTTGCGTCAGGGTCTGCGAACGCCTTGTCGTTCCAACTCTTCACCGCAGCGGGTAGGACACGACCGTCTTCGACCACCTCGGAAAGTCGTGCGCGTACATCACGGATCGGCAGCCGAAAGTAGTCCGCGATGTCACCGACCGTTCCAACCCCGAGGGACTGCACCGACTGGACCACGAGTTCGCGCTGCGCATCCTCGACCGACGGTGTGGGTTGACCGAGTGTTTCAGCCGGCACAATCGCCTCGATTGGACTGAACACCTTCTCGAAATTGCCCCTGCGCCGCACTCCGAGTTCACCGATGCGATACAACCAGTCGAGGGCAACAACCCCCAGTGAACGACTCCACCACCCCGAACCGTCTGCGTCAACAGGGCGCGGATCGGAGAGTTCTCCGCCCGAGACGGCACCGCGTTCTCGTACTTCGTCAAGCACAGTTTGGACGTATGCCGGCTCGCGTTGGGCGGTCTCATGAAGGTGCTTCCACGTGTGGCCCTCCCGCGCCCGCTCACGCATCCACCGAAACAGTGGCTCACTCGCGACGGGAAGAAGCGAGGCCTCGTGGGCCCACGCCTCGAACCACGCATCGTCGCGGTAGGCAATGTCGTCGAGAAGACGTACGTCGTACTCACCGAGGCGGCTGTGAAACGGCATGTACTGGGTACGGATCACGATTGGTATCGAATCGAGCTGAACTACCCGTAGACGACGCATCACTCGATGCATGTGTCGGCGGTCGATCGAACCACTGGGCGCCGGGTCGGAGAAGCCCTGCGCCCCGAGCGCGACCCGCCGGGCAACGTCGAGGGACATGTTCCACTGGCCAGATCTGCTCACCGCCGGCGACCATAGCCCCTGGCCCCGGATGCTGAAGCATTCACACGCTCACTGGGCGATAACGTCTACGAATGCTCCGCCGCATTCTCCTGCTGTCCGTCGCCACCGTCGTCACCTTGGCCTCATGTAGCTCAGAGTCACCCGACGCCACCACGAGCGGTTCGTCGACCACTACCCCGGCGACGACCCAAGAGTCGACGACTTCGACAGCGTCGACGCCGGCCGACGATTCGGCCTCGAAACCTGAGGTCGTCGTCCCAGACGGACCTCCGCCCGTCGAACTCGAGATCACAGACATCGTCGAAGGTGACGGTAAAGCCGCTGCAGCAGGTGACTACCTCGTGATGCACTACGTCGGTGTGCGGCACGCTGACGGCGGTGAGTTCGATGCCAGCTGGAATCGAGGGGACACCTTCAGCTTCACGCTCGGCTCCAGTCAGGTGATCCAGGGGTGGGACCAGGGGATCGAAGGCATGCGCGAAGGCGGACGTCGCCTCCTCTCGATACCCGCTGACCTCGCCTATGGCGGCGAAGCCCGTGGCGAACTGATCCCCGCCGACAGCGCCCTGGTCTTCGTGGTCGATCTTCTTCAGGTTGCGACGCCACCCGAGGTCGAGAACGCTCCATCACCCGTGTCCGAACTCGAGGTCGTCGTGCTCGACGAGGGCGACGGCGACGTCATCATGGCTGGCACGATCGTGGAACTTCACTACCGGGCGGTTCTACAGACGACAGGCGAGGTGTTCGCATCATCGTGGGAGACGGGCCAGCCAGTTGTGTTCGAGGTGGCAGCCGAACCCAGCCAATCGATTCCAGCATGGGACGAAGGCCTCCTCGGACGTAAGGTCGGCGACACCGTTCGAATGGTGATTCCGCCGGGACTCGGCATCGAGGACCCGTCTGGTCAGATTCCCGCCGACGCAACGATCGTCTCCGAGCTGACGATCCTCGACACCTTGAACTAGCTATTCGGCGCTGGGTTCTGCTTCTGTCCCACGCAATCGGAGTTTGATCGCATCGAGAAAATGTTCGAAGCGGCCGTCGTCGCGATCGGTTTCCTCGGCCTCGAGTAGCGCCGCGCGAAATGCTGCAACAGCCTCGCTCCGGTCTTCGCGAGAGAGCACACAACCGGCCTCGACATCGAACGCCAGAACCTGTTCGTAGTGCCACACGGGAAGAAACCCGGAGTGCACATACAACTCGAGAATCGGTTGCGCTCCTGCGAGGAGATCACCGCTCCACTCGATGGGGAGATCGAGATCCAAGTAGGTCCAGACCTGCCCATACTCATCTGTCGTCGCCTCGATGCCGTTGATCGCTGGCGGAGCATCGACGGAACCCACCTGGAGGTCACTGAGCAGCAGTTTCCCCTTCTCATCAATGCGGAAGCGAGCGAGTTCCCCGCGGCTGTTCGCGGAGTGCATCATCACCGGCATCACTCCGAATGCTCGAACATCGAACAGGACACCCGACTCGGGTTCCACAATCGCGTACTCCGCGTCGCCCACCACGATCACATCGGACATCTGTCCGCTCATTCGAGGCCCCTCAGCTCGCCCACTATGCGCGGATTTGAGCCTAGGCGCTCAGCGCAGCCGACCGGACCTGGGAACGCCGATGGTCGAGATCATCGATCGACCTGATGATCGGCCCCTCAGGGCGAGCGAAGACAAACCGTACGTCGACGACGGAACGTCCGGTCGAGATCTCGACGGCAACTGCATATGCGGCTCCCTGCAGGGAATAACGCGCGAGCTTTGCATCGATCGCTGCCTCGGATCGAACGGCGTCGGTCTTGTAATCGACGACAATGAGCCCCTCGGGCATCTCGACAAGGAGATCGACGTATCCCTCGATGGTCACGTCTCCCAGAGGTGCTGCAACGTAGAGCTCCTTCCAGTGTCTTGCCGTGGCGCATGCGGCCACGATGGGCGCCCGCAGCGCGGAGTCGACAGAAGCCCGAATCTCTCCCTTGTGTTCAGGCACGGACTCCGCCCATGCCTGCGCTGCGCAGAGAGCATCGAGGTCGGTATCGAACGGGGAGGTGAGGTCTACCTGTTGGAGTACCCCATGAACGGCGCTGCCGATCGAACTGCCAGCACGGCCGCGCCGAGACGTTTGCGGAGGCAGCGACGCTCCACCCCCATCGTCTTCCTCGATCAACAGGTCATCGAGCCAGATGTCATCGTCCTCGTCGAAGGGTTCAGGAAGCGTGGTGTCGGCGGCCTGTGCCAAACCTGTTGCCGACAGCACGCTGCGGTGACTCGCCCGATCAAGTCGTTCGCGATGGCGAGCACGCCACGTTGTTGGGTCATCGACGCTGGGCGAGGTCGAATCAGGGCGCTGGGCGACAGTGGACCCAGCGTCGGGAAACAACGGGGCCTGACCGGTGAACGGACGGACGAGCAATGCTCCGCTCGTTTCAGCGAATTCGGCGATGCGAGCACCATGGCTTTCCACGGGTACCCCCTTCGCCGTTCGTGCGTGGTGGCCGCTGACGGCAAGGTGATCGCGGGCTCGGGTGAGGGCCACATAGAGCAAGCGATCTCGCTCAGGCCCGTCCATCTCATCGTCCAACTCCTTCTGGAGATCGAAGTGCGCGGTTCGAACTCTTGACGACGCCTTGACCTCGGGCATCTCGCCGGGTGCACCCCAGACGACTTCGCCCGCCCGGGCACGATTCCCCACCCGTGTCGTCAGTCCCGAAACGATGGTGATCGGAAACTCGAGTCCTTTCGAACCATGAATCGTCATGATCTGGACCGCGTCATCGTCGGGCTCGGGAAGCATTGGCTCATGTGCCTTTGAGCCATCGGCTCCCTGGAGTGCAGTCCAGGTCAGATAGTCACGGAGATCTCCACCCCCCGATTCGGAGAAGGCCCGTGCCTGATCAACGACGTAGCGGATTCGTCGCCACGTGTCACGAGCACGACGCCCGTGGGCCGGAAGAGCCATCGCGTACCGATCATCGATCAATCGGGTGAGGAGCTGGCTGGGCTCATCCCACCAGCGACGACGTGCGAGATCGCCGATGTGTTCGATTCCGGCTGCGACCACACTTCCGAGGGTTGCATCGTCAGGTGGTGTACGAATGTCGAAGACGCCGCCCCTGGACCGGAAGTGGTAGAGGTCGTCGTACCCACACGCGTACAGCGGCGAGCGCAGCGCGGCGACAAGTGCGATTTGATCGGAAGGATCGTCGACGGCGGCGAGCACGCTGAGAAGATCCTTCACCTCCTGTGTCTCATAGACCAGGGTGCCCGTGTCGGCACGGAATGGAATCGACTGCTCATCCAGCGCATGCGAAAGCTGAGACATCGACGTTCGGGTCGGCAACAAGATCGTGACGTCGCGAAGCGCCGGCACCTTCCAGCCGCCGTCGCCGTCTCCAATCAACCATTGGTCTGGATCGTCCCGAATGTTTGCAACCAACGCTGCCACATCGGCGGCCTCGGCCTCTCGCAGCTCCCGAGCAGTGGCGGTCATTGGGCCACCGAAGACGATCGGACGGTGGTCGGCAGAGCTGGTCGAACGGGTTGCGAGCAACGGTGTGTACGCGGCCTGCGCAGATGTCTCCTCGGCCATGATCTCCCCGAATAGCATGTTGATCGCATCGATGAGCGGCTCGACAGTCCGAAAGTTCTGCTGGAGCGTGACCTCGCCATCGCTGAAGTTCTGTCGTGCTTCCAAGAAGACCGTGATGTCCGCCCGACGAAAGCGGTAGATCGACTGCTTGGGATCGCCGACCATGAACAAACGCCCATGTTCGGGCTCGAGTTCGCTCCAGTGCCCGTCGAACGACCCTGTCACGGTCGAGGCGAGGAGAAGCGCGAGGCTGATCTGAATCGGGTCCGTGTCCTGGAACTCGTCGAGCATCACGATTCGATAGCGCTGCGCCAACACTTCTCTGGCCTCGGGTGCTGTTCGCAGGAGCAGGTGAGCAAGCACGAGCAGGTCATGGAACTCGAGAAGTCCTTCTGCGCGTCGCTCCTCAGCTGAGTTCCTCGTGAATTCAGCGATCTTTGCGGCAAATCGCTGCAACGTCTGTGCCGACACCGCGTCGAGGGTTGTTGCACAGGTTTCAGCCAGGTGTCGTAGTTGGTCACGCGCTGAGGTGATGTCCTGCCAGTTCGACTTCCGGCCAGAGTTGCCGAACTTCTCGGCCGCCAGTGTCCGCACCACGCGCAAGCGTTCGTAGTCCGTCTCGGCCCGAGCGAACCGATCGAACAGCGTGCGCCGATACCCCAGGATCTTCAGCAGCAACTTGTCGGTCGGATCCGAGCACTCTGATTCAAGCCCAACAACGTCGGCGATGGCGTCGCGGATGCGGTCGAAATCGATGGGTGTCGCCGGTGCGTCAGACACGGGAACGTCGAGCAGACGGTCCCAGTTGTCGTCGAACTCCTGGGCGATGTTTCGGAGCTGCTTCCCGTTGAGCTGCACCCCGAGAATCGACGCCCTGACGATGAACTCCTCGAGATCGGGGTCTTCATACAACACATCGAGAAAGCTCCCCCATCGTCGCTCGAAGGCCAGCTGGCTTCGTACTTCATCGATCACCTCGACCCGCGGCGGCACCCCGACTTCGACAGGAAACTCAGACAACAGTCGCTGCGCAAACGAATGCAGTGTGGAAATCGCGGCCACATCGGCGTCGGCGAGCGCCTGCTCGCAACGCGCCACAACTTCGCTGCGTCCCGCCGAGCGAGCCTCGAGCAGTTTCTCTTCGAACATGATACGAACGCGTTCACGCAACTCTGCAGCTGCGGCCTCGGTGAACGTGATGGCTGCGATCTGGGAGAGCGGGCATCGGGCATCAGGATCTGAGGTGAGGACGAGCTCGACGATCCTGCCAACCAAGGCGGTCGTCTTCCCGGTGCCCGCACCGGCTTCGACGAACATCGTTCGACTCAGGTCCTCACGAATCGATGTCCTCGATCGCTCGTCGGCGGCAACCCGTGCCTCGAAGGTGGTCATAGCGGAGCTCCTTCCGCGATCTCATCAGTTGGTGGCTCCTGCATCTGCACATAGTCGACGAGACGACCAGACTGAATTGCCTTCTCGAGTTCCTCGTCGCGATCAACGGGACAGATCCTGGTGAACGGGCAGAAACCGCAGTTCGTGAAGCTCCCCCAGAAGCTGTTGTAATCGCCGGGATTCGGAGGAAACGAACCCCGTTCAATCCCGTCGACGATCGTGTCGACCACATCGGTGAACCGATCTCTTCGCTCGTTGGTCCATGGATACCCGACCCGTTTGAACTCTCCTTTGCTCGACGTGAACCAGTAGTACGCGTAAGCCTCGTCGGTGCCATACCGCTGCCGGGCTGCCTCGGCGTAGACGCCGAGTTGGAGTTTGGTTCCTCCGAGCACCGGATCGACCTCAAAGCTCGTCTGCGGGTACGGCTTTCCTGTCTTGTAATCGAGCACCACTGGAACGCCATCAGCACGCAGGTCGACTCGATCGATCAGCCCACGAAGCCGGATGGTGCGCCCATCAGCAAGCGCCACCACTGCGGCAGGCTCGGCGGTGGAAGCACCTCGACGAGAGAGCCCGAAGGGAAGTTCGACGTCGACGGGGACCGAACGCAAATCCGTCCGGTGCTCCTCGTCCGATCGGAGGAATGCGTCGAGATCTGCGTTGGTTTCCTCGACCTTTATCGCCCACAGAATCGCCCGACCAGTTCGCCCCAACTCCTCGTACTTCGTATACCAGCGCTGGGCAATGGCGCCGAGTCGTTCACGGTCCGCAGTCGACCATCGCTGGTCTGGATCAGCCAAGTGGTGCGGGCCGTCGGGAAGCGACTCGCGAATGAAATCCTCGAGTATCTGATGCCAGAGGTTGCCTTTGTCGAGCGCACTGATCTCGGAGATTTCTTCGGGTCGCTCGATCTCGCCGAGACGAAGCAGCTGTTCGAAGTAATAACGACGCGGACAGCTCGCCCACGATTCGAGACGGCTCGAGCTGATTGCGGAGTCATCGTCGACGACTGCGGGAACCTCGGTGTTGGTCAGATCTCCGGTGAATCTGGTGAAGCCAAGGAGTCTCTGTTCGGTCTGTTCGAGCCCGCGGCGGAGCGGTCCGGCAAGGATGCTGTCGTCGGGGTGTACTCCGAATCGCGCATCGGCATGGATGTACTGCAACTGGAGGTCGGCGTCGGAGGTGACCATCCCGTCGACGACCGCCGACGTGAGCGCCTCGTCGTACGACCCGAAACAGCGCACGATTGACAGGTCGGTGTCGCTCCAGTTCTGTGACGTCACCGTGTCGTCAGCGGCGAGGGAACGTACCGCTTCCACCCACCACCGCGAGACGGTCCGAGTCCGGCCCGACCGATGGTCGCCGAGCGGAGTCACGAGCGTGGTGGCACCAGAACCCGACGCCATTGCGTGCAGGAAACGTTGCCGATCCTCCCGGTTTCGATCGGCGCGGGTTGAAAGGGCGCCTGCCGTCAAGACGCGCTCGGCATCGGGGAGAAGGGTGTCTTCTCGGATCGGTCGAGGACAAAGCCCCTCGGCCAGTCCGAGAACGAACACTTCGTCGAGATCGAGGCCGAAGGCGGACGCGAGCGGAGCCACAAGAACTCCGGTTCCGAACCGCCCACGCCGGCCAGCCGGAACCTCGAGCTCGAGCTGTATCGCCCGGCGAAACGCAGACGCGGTCAGCGTTGGCTCGATGTCATCGAGAACGCCGACCCTGGCCAAGATCCTGTCCACGCGTTCTGCGGCAGCAATCTCGGATTCGGGCCACCCCTGTCGTTTGTTCTCCGGCGGCAACAACCGCGCGAGCACGGTCCGGGCCCATTCGGAACGTTCGATCCACGTTGCTCCGACTACCCGTGGATCAATCAAGCCGGCCAACCACACCACGAACTCCCGAAGCGCATCGGTGGCGGCTCGATCTCTCGCCAATTGGTCGAGGGCTCCCGATGACGCCTCGGCTCTCCTCTCCTCGGTCCGCCGCTCGAGCGACTCCGCATGGGCTTCGAGCCTGCTCGACCATTCGTCGAGTCCAGCAACAACTCCGGCCGAGCGCGAGATGTTCTCCCACTGCTCTGCCCGAATCCGACGCCCATCGGGGCCATGCAGTGGTGCAGCCTCGACGAGTGCAAGGACGGCCTCTCGCTCGAACCGAGCGTCCGATGATGTCGACGATGTTGTGTCCGCGAGCTGTATGAGCCGGTTCAGCAGACGACCTGCCATCGAGTCGGCAAGGGTTCGGTGGTCGGGACCCGCCGAGGGAATCCCGGCTGCATCGAAGTGTTCACGAACTGATCGCAGATACGGATCGAGGACCGGCACGAACACGGCCATGCGGTCGAACCGGACTCCTCGCTCGGCTGCTTCGAGTACCTGGCGGGTCACCGAACGAACCTCCTCGTCGGAGTCCGCCGTCGAAACCAGCGCCGAGGGCTGCGGCACAGCGGCAGCGACAGGTTCGACGCTTCGCCCGAGCAGGAGTTCGGCTTGTTGTCGAACGCCAGCGTCCACATCGTGGTCCCCGGTGACGGCGAACACGATCTGACCTTGTGTGCCGAGCGCGAGCGACCGTAAGAATTCGATCGTCGCCAAGCCCTGCGAGAATGGCCCCGCAAGGACGATCGCCTCGTCGAGCGGACGATCGAGTTGCGCAGCCGCGGTCGTGAGCACCGTGTATTCGTCGTGGTACGACGTCGAGGTTCCCGTCGCCACGTGTTCTGCGACAGCCTCGACGAAGCGGATCAGGTCGGTTGTTCGTCGCGAACTCGACGATGCGAGCGCGCGACGGCGGGCCGGGGGCATTTCGGTGATCTCGGCGTACGCGCGAATGAGCGCCGTCTCGGTCGCAACATGTTCAGCGACAGCTCCGAAGCGCCCCGGGCTCGTGGCAAGCACGTGACGCACGGCCGCGGCGAGAACCGCTGTTGTGAGAGGCCGAACTCCACGCGCCGCGAGCGCGGGGCCTGCCAGCAGCGACGCGTGTTGGAACGGCGTCGAGAAGCTCACGTTCGCGATGCCGCTCGCTGACGGGGTGTATGTGGGTTCGTCATCGAGAAGTCGGGAGCCGAGCATCCGACGGATGCTGAGCCCGGCAAGGTTTGACGGAACAATCACCCTCACGGGCTGAAGCGGATCTCCAGCCTTGAGCTGATGGACAGCATCTCGCACCGCACAGGTAAAGGGTCGACCGGCCGCAACTTGCAAGAGTTCCATCGAGCCTCATCGTAGGAGTGACGTGTGTCATTCTTGCGAAGCGGCGGCAGACTCTGCGTCATGGCTCGCAACGTTCTCGGCACCGAGTTGGAATCCTGCAGCACCGATCCTCTGACTGGATTCACACGTACGGGATGTTGTGACTCGCACCCACAGGACAGCGGGTTCCACATCGTCTGTGCCATGGTCACCAATGCATTCCTCCAGTTCTCAGCAGAGCAGGGGAACGACCTCAGCACTCCCCGACCCGAGTACGGATTTCCCGGGCTCGTGGCAGGCGACCGCTGGTGTCTGTGCGCAGACCGGTGGGTTGAAGCCTTCGAGGCTGGGGTGGCCCCCAATGTCGTTCTCGAGGCAACTCACGCGCAAGCACTCGAGTGGATCGATATTGCCGACCTGCGCGCGCACGCGATCTGATCGTCTTGCTGATGTCGAGTGAGCATCGACCTGAACAGACCTACGGGAGGCGTCAGTCGGCATGGGGCTGGTCCTAGTATTTGCCCTCGTAGCCGTCGCGGTCGCAGGATACGGATACCTGACGACACAGCGCGTCAGATCAGCATGGCGGACCGCGGCCCACGACTTGGGACTGCTCTATACGGAGGGTTCCTGGATGAAGGGGCCATCCATCGAAGGCTCGATCGCGGGCTTTCGGATCGAAGTCGATGTCGAGACACGCGGCGGTGGCGACGACCGGGAGAAGTTCACCAGAGTCCGCGTCTCCTACCCTCCCGCACCGCTGCACATTCGACTCACGAAACAAGGGACACTCTCGTTCGTGAAACGTCTCTTCGGCGGAACCGATCTCCTGATCGGCGATCCCGGATTCGACTCGCGGGTGGTGATCGAAAGTGACCATGAGGTCACGACAAGTCAGTTCTTGAGCCCAGCGAGGCGCATGGCCGTTCTTGCCATCTTCGAGGGGTACCACAAGGCCGAGGTCACCGAACGCTCCATGCAGGTCGAACGAAGGGGAATGATGTCGACCTCCACCGAAGTTGTGTCGACGATCCGCTTGTTGCTCGACAAGGCGATCATCATGAGCGCGCCAACAGAAGTCGACATGGCGCTCGAAACCCAAGCACAAGGTGATCTTCGCGAGGCCGCCGACCAGCTACGCGAGATCAATGCAGCCAACGCGACTCACGACGCGCCGAACTCGTTCACCCAACTCCTCGAGGCCGAGGCGCTCGTGTCTCTGGGCGACGGGGCGACTGCACATGAGGTCCTCGCAGCGATCGAGGTGGGACCCGATCGAGAAGTTGATGGCTGGAAGGGCGTGGCGGCCGCGAACCTCCAGCCGATCGCTCCATCGCCAGTCCAGGACTCGGTCAGTTCTGACGTCGTCGTGTCAGATGAGGCTTCGTCTGCAGAGCCAGCCTCGGCAGCGGCGACCGTCGACCTGTCCTCGACGTCGGTCATCGACGACCTCTTCGCGGCGAACCGCATGGGTTTCGAGACCGAGCAACATTTCCTCGATACATACGCCGGGAGAACCGTGCACTGGTCAGGCGAGATCGAGAAGATTCGAGCATTCCAAACCGATCTGGACTTCGCTGGATCAGGGATGAAGGCCACGGTCCTGCTCGGAAACCTCGGCGATGGTCGACTGGTTTCGCGTCGTGTGCATGCGATCGTGCAGCTTCCCGAAGACATGGACGTGAAACGCGGACAATCCATCACGTTCACCGGAGCGCTCCTACGACTCGACCGCTACATGCGCAACATGTTCGTGGCGAACGCCACCCTCGAGTGATATGTCGTTCTCTACTGATTGATACCGCCGACAGACTCAATACATAGAGCATTCATATCGAGCCCGACTTGGAAGGTCACTACCATCGTCACATGAAGACGAATACCCAGGTAGTGGTCATCGGTGGCGGGGTTGTCGGGGCGTCGATCCTCTACCACCTCACGAAGAACGGCTGGACCGATGTGGTTCTGCTCGAACGCACCGAACTCACGGCCGGTTCGACATGGCACTCCGCTGGGGGAATGCACACCCTGAACGGCGATCCCAACGTCGCCAAGCTCCAGCAATACACCATCGAGCTGTACAAGGAGATCGAGGAGGTCTCCGGACAGGACTGCGGCATCCACATCACCGGTGGAGTCATGCTGGCGGACACGCCGCAACGTCTCGACTGGCTCAAGGCTGCCCATGCCAAGGGTCGGTACCTCGGCATGGAGACCGAACTCATCTCGGTGGCCGAAGCCAAGGACCTCCACCCGATCTTCGAGGAGAAGTACTTCGTCGGTGCGATGTGGGACGCGCACGAAGGGCATGTCGACCCCACCGGTGTCACGCACGCATACGCAAAGGCCGCCCGTATGAACGGTGCCGAGGTGTACAGGGACACGTGGGCTCGTGGCATGAGCCGGGCCTCCGACGGAGGCTGGGACATCCAGACGATCCGCACATCGACCGGTGAAGACCTCGAGACCATCCACTGCGAACACGTCGTGAACGCTGGCGGGCTGTGGGGTCGAGAGGTCGGTCGAATGGTCGGCCTGGAACTCCCGATCCTGGCGATGGCCCATCAGTACATCCTGACCGAGGATCTCCCACAGGTCGCTGAGATCAACGCGTCGACAGGCAAAGAAGTACTCCACGCGATCGACTTCGGTGGCGAGATCTACATGCGCCAGGAGGCCGGTGGTCTCCTCCTCGGCACCTACGAACCGAACGGCATCCCCTGGTCACCCAAGCAGACCCCGTGGGAGTTCGGCATGCAGCTCCTCGCTCCCGACCTCGAACACCTCTCGGACCACCTGGCCACCGGTTTCGAGCACTTCCCCATCTTCGCCGAAGCTGGCATTCGTTCAGTCGTCAACGGCCCGTTCGTCTTCTCCCCTGACGGGAATCCATGCCTCGGGCCGGTGCGCGGACTACCCAACTACTGGTCCGCCACCGCGATCATGGCCGGCCTCTCGCAGGGCGGTGGAGTTGGACTGGCCTTGGCGAACTGGATGACCGAAGGTGATCCAGGTCACGACATCTGGGGCATGGACATCGCCCGATTCGGCGACTTCAACACCATGGCCTTCACGGACACGAAGGTTCGAGAGAACTACGGCCGCCGATTCCGAATCACGTTCCCGAACGAGTTCTTGCCCGAAGGCCGAAACCTCCAGACCTCACCGATCTACGACAAGCTCGTCGACGCGAACGCAGTCTGGGGCAACAGCTACGGCCTCGAGGCCGCGCAGTGGTACCAGAAAGACGGTGAGGCCCCGGTCGAAGAGTTCACGTGGTACCGAAGCAACGCCTGGGACCAGGTCCGCAAGTCGACGCTGGCCGTGCGCAGCGGTGTGGGTCTCATCGAGACAACAGGGTTCGCCAAGTTCATGTTCACCGGACCCGGTGCTCGCGCCTGGCTCGACCGAGTGCTCGCTGGCCGCATACCCAGGCCCGGTCGGATGTCGCTCACGCCGATGACAAACCACAACGGCAAACTCATCGGTGACCTGACCGTCGCGTGCTTGCCAGCAACACACGGGGAGCCCGAAGGGCCGTTGTCGACCTTCACGGGAGGGGCGACCGGCAACACGACCGCAGATGGCGAACACTTCATGATGTTCGGCTCGGGTATCGCCACCCGGCACTACCAACGGTACTTCGAGTCTCTGTTGCCCACCGACGGTTCGGTCAGCTATCGCACCCTCGGATACGAGACGTGTGGCCTGTCGATCGCAGGTCCCAAGAGCCGCGAGCTACTCGAACGTCTCACCGAGTCCGATGTGTCGGCCGACGCGTTCACGTTCATGGGCTTCAAGCAGATCGAGCTCGGGTGGGCGAAGGTGATGTGCGGGCGGGTCACCTTCTCTGGCGATCTGGGGTACGAGTTCTGGATGCCTGCGAGCTATCAGCGGTACGTGTTCGACCAGCTGATGGATGCCGGCGCCGATCTTGGGATAGAGCTCTTTGGTTCGAAGACCCTCGATTCTCTCCGGCTCGAGAAGAGTTTTGGCTCGTGGGCCCGCGAGTACCGCCCCATCTACGATCCCTTCGAAGCGAATCTCGAGCGGTTCATCGATCTCGACAAGGACTTCATCGGTCGTGACGCCCTCGTCGCCATCGAGGCGGTAGGTCGTACTCGTGCCCTGTGCACGTGGACGGTTGACATCCCGGGTGGGCCAGGCGAGGCCGATGTGATCGGTGACGAACCCGTGTGGCTCAACGGCGAAGTCGTCGGCTGGGTCACCTCGGGCGGATATGCGCACCACAGCGACGTTTCGGTGGCCATGGGCTACGTTCCCGCAGAACACGCAGAAACCATAGACGGTTGGCAGATCGAGATCCTTGGGGTCATGCGCGACGCGACGATGTCGACCAAGCCGATCTGGGATCCGAACGCCGAGCGCATGCGGAGCTGACCCGAGCCCATCTCGAAGGTGAGACCTCACCCCGTCGAGCGATACAGTCCGAGGGTGCCGATAGACGCTGTGATCTTCGACCATGACGGCACACTGGTCGACAGCGAACCGATCACGCTCACTCTGCTCGCCGAGATGGCGATCGAGTACGGGGCGACCGTGCACGAAGACGACTATGAACGGTTCAAGGGTGCCGAGCTCAAGGTCGTACTGACCGAGATCGAGCAAAGGCGCGGCAAGAGGCTTCCGTCTGATTTTCTGCACATCCTTCGCGAGAGGCAGGCCGAACGTATTCGAGCTGGTCTCGAGGCAATGCCGGGTGCCGACGAGCTCTTGCGTGCGCTCCAACTCCCAGCTGCGGTCGCGTCCAACGCCCCGGTTGCCAAGATGCAGCTGTGTCTCGGTGCAACCGGACTCGACCAGTACTTCACGAACGAGCAGCTGGTCAGCGCCTACGACGTGGGCGAATGGAAACCCCAGCCGGGAGTCTTTCTTGCCGCGGCCGCAGTGCTCGATATCGCGCCAGAACGATGCGCCGTGGTGGAGGACAGCGCTCCCGGGATCGCCGGCGCTATCGCTGCGGGCATGACCGTCTTCGCGCTCGATCCGCACGGCGAGTTCGGCGCGATCGATGGCGCGACCACGATCTCGGGGTTGCCAGAGCTGCTCGAACATCTCTGACCCGATCGAACGTTGGTCCCGAAGCGTTCGCCGACCAATCATCAGGCCGCATGTACTGCCGTGATGAGCGGCCACGTGCTGAACCCTCGCTCCAAGTCAGTTTTCAGCAGATTTCGTCGATGATGAACCATGGACGAACACACTGGTCGGGCCTCCCTGCCAGTTCGTGTCGCGGCGCCGTGTGGTGCGGTGTTCTTCTTCCTTGGGTTCTGAATCCACCGGAGCCGCCAATTCGGCGACTTCAAAGTCCTGCGCCTTGGTGCTGAGCTTTTCGGGAACGGCCAATACGCGACCGCGTACGACCCCGACGCGTTCAGCACGCTTGCCCAGTCTCGCCCTGAGCTGGCGGTCAGCCATCGTGAACTGGATGTGTTCTTGAGCACTCCGGTGTTTGGCTGGGCGATGCGACCATTCAGTGCGCTCGCCTTCGAACCAGCCCTCGTTGTCTGGATGCTTCTCGGCTTTGGCGCGCTGTTGCTCTCGGTGCGGATACTCGACCTCCCGCTCTGGGTGGCACCGCTCGCGGCCGTGATGCCCTTTGGTATCTCGAACCTGCACCACGGTCAGACAGGATTCTTCGCCATCCTTTTGGCCTCTGCAGTGCATGTGCTCTGCGTTCGCGATCGCAAAGTTCTTGCCGGGCTGGTGGCCGGACTCGTGATCCTGAAACCGACTCTTCTCATCGGAGTCGGACTCTGGTGGCTCATGGACTGGAAACGTTGGTATCCGTCGCTGCTGGCCGCAGTGCCGTCTGCTGGTCTCATCGTCCTCCCCACGCTGATCTTTGACGGGTTCGAGCCATGGCGGCTCTTCGCACGATCCAGCGCCGCCCGAATCGAAGTCCATGCGGACGTTGTTGCGAACCAGCCCACGCTTCGAGAACTGGCAAAGCGAGCTCTCGGCGGCGAAATCGGCATGAGCATGACTACCCAGCTCGCGATCCTTCTCGCCGGGGCTCTTGGGCTCTGGCTACTAGGCCGCCGATGGCCCACTCGAACAGACATCCTGTCGGGCGGTGCGATCTTCGTATCAATACTCGCGTCCCCACACCTCTTGGTCTATGACAGCGGCCTGATCCTCATCCCGCTGGCCGTGCTCGTTTCACATCGCGCTCGTGCGTCCACGATCGAGACGATGGTCGCGATCTACACCGTTTCATCACTCGCGATGATCATGTCGCTCCCACCGTTCGGACCGCTCAACGACTGGGTCTCGCCGGGTGCGGTCGGGATGCTCATGCTCGTCGTCTTGTGGGTGCGCGAACTCGATAGATGTAGGGAACCGATCCCTAGCGGTCCGCTCGTTCGAGCGTCCCCGTCGTCAGTGTGACCTCGTCGTTCTGGCCTACGAGGCAATGCACCGTCCGGTCGCCGCCAGCCCAACTCTGCTCGATGGGAACGAATGTCCAGACGTTGTGCGGTGAGAGGTCGTAATCGCCACCGACGAACTGATCGTATTGACCAAAACACCAGTCTTGACCGGTTGCAAAGGACTCGTCCAGGCCCGGGTACTGATCTGAGGCCCAGAGGAGCTCGGTGACTGCGAACACCTCCATGGCGTGTGGTTCGCTGCATGCAGTCGTCTGCACGAGGAATATCTCGATGTACTCGCCGTCGGCACCGTTCTGGAAGTAGTCCTCGACGCAGTCGCCCCGATCGAGGTTGCTCACGATGGTCGTGTTCTCGATCGCCCGACCGATGATCACACCCGTCGCGATCGTCGCGCCCAGAATGACCACCGCGAGAAAAGCGATCGCTCGTCGCGCTGTTGGCGATGTGGAGCGGACCACCGCGATGGGACCGAGAAGTTGAACTGGATTGGCCGACGCCTGTGGTGAGCGCCGCTCCGATACTGGCGCCGAGCGACGCGGCGGTGGCGGAACAGAGCTACTCGACAGACGCGTGGCACGAATCGACGGAGGGAGCTTTGGCAGTTCCAACCGTTCGATGACTTGAACGGTCTGCGGCGCGTGGTCGTCGGTGGGTATGCCAGCGCCTCCAGTTGAATCCATGGAGTCCCTGTCGGTCGGCGTCGGCGGCGAACCGATGGGGCATTTGACCCCGCAGGAAGCTAGTCGCCTTGACCTTCGTCGTCGTGATCGACATCGAGCACTCCTGATGGATCGGGCATCGCCGCTCGCGTTCTCCCAGGCCCGGTAGGTACCGTCGCGGCCGCCTCTTCGGCAAGGTCGTCTGCTTTTTGTTTCATGGCAGCAACCCGAGCCTGCTGATCAAGATTGTGAACAGTTCCCATCGTGAGCCTCCGTTCGCGACAACAATGCAGCCATGGGCTCCGACGATGCCGATCGCTGGAATCAACGCTACCGCGACGCCCGTACGCCGCAGGACATCGATGCGCCTGGGATCGTACATATGGTGATTGCGTCGGTGCGCCACGGTGCCCGGGTCCTCGATGTTGCATGCGGGTTGGGCGACGCTGGACTCACGCTTGCACAACACGGTTGTGACGTCACGTTCGTCGATGTCTCCCCCGTGGCGCTCCAGCTCGTCCGCGACCGCGCATCGAACGAACGGCTAGAGGTCACCACGATGGCTCTCGATCTATCCCAGGACGACCCGCCCCATGGGCCATGGGATCTCATTACCTGCGTGCACTACCTCGACAGAAATCTTCTCGGTCGGCTCAGCCAATATCTCGCACCGGGAGGACGTCTCGTCGCCGCGATCGCAACGCGCCGAAATCTCGAACAACACGCTCGCCCCTCAGCGCGATTCCTGCTCGAAGAGGAGGAACTTCCAGGGCTTGTTCCTGCGCTACATATCCTGCACCACGACGAGGCCTGGCGAGCAAACGGCGTACACGAGGCGTGGCTCATCGCAACGCATCGAGAGCTCGGACACGAAGCTGCATGATCAGACGTTCAGAATCGTTCCCAACATGGCCTGGAACTTGGCCTGGGTTTCTGCGAGCTCAGCGTCAGGATCGCTCTGGGCCACAACCCCGACCCCTGCGGCGATCGTTGCCAGCGGGCCGTCGATCTGGGCGGTTCGTACACTGACGGCGAATTCTCCGTTCCCGTCTGCGTCAACCCACCCGGCGGGCCCGGCATATCGTCCTCGATCGAAACCCTCCAAATCCTGGATCAGCGCAAGGGCACTGCCTTGTGGATCGCCACCGACCGCCGGGGTCGGATGTACCGCGGCGACCAAGTCGAGAACGGAAGCGGCTGGTTCGGACAACAACCCTTCGACCAGGGTGCCGAGGTGATGCACGTTGGCCAGGGTCAGTACGGATGGCTCGGGTTCAGCGTCGACGTATGAGCAGAACGGAAGGAGTTCGGCCAACAACCAGTCGATCGTGATCCGGTGTTCGGTCCTGTCCTTGGCCGACGACAAGAGGCTCGAAATCTGTGACGCATCATCCTCGGCGTCGTGTCGACGTGCTGCAGTTCCTGCGAGCGGATGTGCCCGAACGACGCGGCCGAGGCGACTGACGAGCAACTCCGGTGAGGCTCCGACGAATCCGTCGATGGCAAAGAGATGAGCGTGCTCAAACCGCCGAGCCAGATCGCGCACAATCCGTCCCAATGGGAAGTCGGAGTCTGCGTGAAGTCTGATGAGGCGTGCGAGTACAACCTTTTCCAGTTCGCCCTGATCGATTCGGTCGCGTGCGCGGCCAACGACGTCATCTCGCCATTCCACTGCGGTCCGCCCGAGCTCGAGGCTGATCGAGCGAGGAGAGGTCGCCGGTTCTGATGCGATGATCGAGTCGATCAGAAGCGAAACGTCCTCGAGCGTCGTTCCATCGGTTGTCGTGACGACACGTCGGTCATCTGACTGGAGGATGACGACCGGCGGAATGAGCATCGTGCCAGGTGTTGAGCGATCAAACGGAAGGGCGGCGAACCCGACGACGCCGGCGCCTGGGCGTTCGATTTCAGACCCGTCAGAATACGAAGCCAACACGTCCTGGGCGGTTGCAGTCGATCTGGACAGGCCGAGTGGCACACGATTTGGCTCACCGAGCCCGACGAGAATCACTTCATTGGATCGCCAGAACATCC
>CAJQNJ010000123.1 GCA_905479685.1 uncultured Acidimicrobiales bacterium | reverse complement strand
TCATGACTGTTGGGAGGTCGTCGAGCAGGTTGAGGAGGATCGCTGCGCGTCGATCGCCTTGCTGAGCGGCAACAACGACCGCTGACCTCCGGACGCGGAGAAGCGACGCTTCGGCCATGGCCAAGGCGAACAAGACGACGACCAACCCGACGAGCAGCGGTACGAGCATCACTTGCCACTGGCTCATCCGGACGGCCCACCGGTCGCCATGGAGGTCAACTGCAGGATCAGGTCCCTACATACATCAATCCGTTCGTTAGACACGTTTCGAACCTCTCGATGACGTCATTCGTATCATCCATTCGAGCCCACGGTCCCCATCGAGACAAGGGCCAAAGGTCAGACATCGAGATGGTGCCTGCCCGTTGGAGTGACCAAGGACCCTGGGCGGTGATCGGTCGATCGGGGCAAGGTGAAAGACCTACTCGAAAGGAAAGCGATGGAACTCAACACTGCAGATGTGGATATGGCCGAAGATGTCCCAGTCAGCCGAGTGGCTAGCTACGAGATCACTTCGGTCAGCCCGCAGGCTTCCCTGCTCGATGTCGTGGCGGCGCTCGTCGACGGGGATGTAGGAATCGTCACAGTTGTCGAGGACGGAGTGACCAGAGGTGTCGTCTCGGAGCGAGACGTCATCGATGCAATATATGACGGAGCGGACCTTTCGGTCGTCTGGTCGGCCGACGTGATGCAGACCAATCTGATCCACGTCGATCCGGAGATGACGGTGGGAGCCGCAGGACTCCGCATGCAGAACGAGGGAATCCGGCATCTTCTCGTAGGTGACCCCCCGCTGGGAATTGTCTCGATGCGTGACATTGTTGCCGCTCTCGTCGGTTCTGAGGACTGAAGGCGTCTGGACGCTGGAGCCGCCTTGCGCTCGATGGCGTGCAGTCACGCGATGGTGTAGCCGGCGTTGGCGATGGCGGCCTCTGTCTCTACGGGGTCACCGCCCGTCACGGTCACGGTCTTGGCAGCGACGTCGACCTCGACCGCCTCGACATTCGGCAGAGGCGTGACGGCCGACTCGATGAATCGTTTGCAGTGGTCGCAGCTGATGTCGGGGACGGAATAGCTGCGGGTTTGGGGAGTCACGGGTTGGGTTCTCCATTCGCGAGTTGAGGAATCGGTGCGGTTCGGTGACTGGTAGGTCGTATACGTTCTACACCTTCCATCTGACAGGAAGGTCAAGTGAACCTGTCGAATGGACGCGCCTGGCACGTGAGCCGACCTCGGTCTTGCACACGACATCGAGGTTGGCTGATTGGGTCGTGAACGCGTTCACCCGAGTCAACGGGAGCGCTAAGATTGGATCTACGTCCGACTACCACGAAGCCAAAATGACTGACACCCCAGAACCCTCCTCCCTAGCCCATCATCTCAGCCACCTTGCCGCTGATGCCGACGACGTCGAAGCGTTCCTGAGCCGTGCTCACGTCGAGGGTGGGGACATCCATCCAGAGGCGCTCGGCAAGTCCGAACGTCTGGCCACCAGCCTGCGGGATGTGATTCACGCACTGACCGAACACGAGCACCTGGCCATGGGCGCTGACGATGTCTGGAAGGGGCTGACGGTCAAGCACTCCGAGGTTGGCGAGGGCACGATCGGCTGAGTTGCACGTGCGTCTCGGCTCGTGACGATCATGGTTGACCCAGCTCCCAAGCGCTCGTTGTAGGGGCGCCCCAGCACCAAGGGCACGATGTGGTCAGAGCACCCGGTGGGGTGCCTTCCGTCAAAGTTGCATCTGCGGTCACGTCTGGCACGTAATACAGGGAAATGTTCCATCTTTGGAGGAATCCCATGCCCGCTCTACCCCAAGCCATTCGGCACAAGCTCCCGTTCGTGATCGCAGGCTTTGCTTCCTTTGTGTTCTCGGTCTGGTTGTACTTCGTGCAGGACGAGACGACCGCGGGCATATTCGTCGGCCTCTGGGTTCCTTCGATCCACTCCTTGGGCACACTGCTCTTGGCTCCGATCGACAGTCCGGCTCCGATCGAAACCCAAAAGATCCGATCATGAGCGAAACAGTGATCTTTGTTGTCGGTGTCATCGTCTTCGCAGTCACGGTCTATGGTGCCGTGATGGCTGGCGGCCTTGCGATGACTCGAATCGAGATCGAGCAGAACCCAGACCACGCTGACGCCGTTGACTAGGACGAGGTCGAGAAGCGCCTTCCTTTTCGAACGTGTGAGCGCTGCGGCGTAGACGACAGTACGTCGTGATGAACGGGTGGCTCGGTGACGACATGGTTCCGGAATTCTGGTTTCGAGCGGAGTGTCGGCGAGACTCCATGACATGGCAGGCAAGTCACTAGTCGGGCTCGTTCGGAGCGGGGAGTATCAACGCTCATGGCTTCGCCCAGACCTGCTAGCCGGTTTGACGATCGCAGCGATGCTGGTGCCACAGGCGATGGCCTATGCCGAACTCGGTGGGCTGCCACCGTCGGCCGGTTTCCGGGCGGCGCTCGTCGCACTTCCCATCTACGCCCTGATCGGGACCAGTCGTCATCTCGGAGTGGGACCAGAACCTGGTACAGCGATTCTCGCCGCCGCTGCGGCGTCGCAACTCGCCGGCGGTGATCCGACTCGGTACGCGGCCTTGATGGCCACCATCGCCGGATTGATCGGGCTGATCGCACTGGTAGCTGGCGTGTTTCGACTCGGGTTCGTCGCCGATCTTCTCTCGAAGCCGGTCCTCGTTGGCTACATCACCGGCGTTGGTCTGACGCTGCTCAGTAGCCAGCTGGCCCCGATGACAGGCGTCATGATCGACGCCGATCATCCATTCAGACGAATGTGGCAGTTCGTCACGCGACTCGACCAAATCGATGTCGCAACGCTTTGCATCGGCCTCTCTGCGTTGCTTGTGATTCTCGTGCTTCGTCGGGTTCGTCCGACGTGGCCCGGTGCGCTCATCGGACTCGGTGGTGCGATGGTGGTTGTATCGGTCTTTGACCTCGACGTGGCGGTCGTAGGCGAGATCGAGACAGGGTTTCCTGTACCTGGCCTTCCCGATGTTGGCTGGAGCGACGTCACGTCGCTCTTCCCGGCTGCCGCAGGCGTCGCCCTCATTGGCTACACCGACAATATCCTCACGGCCCGGTCGATCTCGACGAAAGAGGGCTATGACGTCGACGCTGATCGGGAACTGTTCGCGCTCGGGGCGATGAACGCCGCAGGATCGGTGATGGGCGGCTTTGCGATGTCGTCAAGTGCGTCGCGATCGTTCGTTCCGACGACCATCGGGAGCAAATCCCAGCTCTCGGGTCTCGTCACGTTTGCGTCGGTGATCGGCTTCCTGCTCGTCGGTGGGTCGATTCTGGCTGAGATTCCCCGAGCTGGTTTGGCCGCGGTCATCGTCGCCGCCGCGTTCGCCGTGATCGACATCGACGGCTTTCGTCGCATTGCTGCGCTCAGTCGACCCGAGGCTGCGTTGGCGGTGGTCACCTGTTTGGCGGTGATCGGAGTCGATCTGCTCACCGGCGTACTGGTCGCCGTTGGGCTCTCGATGCTGCTCACACTCGGACGAGTTGCTCGTCCTCGCGACGCCATTCTCGGCGCCGGCGCTGGGTTGGATGGTTGGATCGACGTGGATGACGAGCGGGCGCAACCGCTCCGTGGCTTGCTCGTTTATCGTTTCGATGGACCGCTCTTCTTCGCCAACGGCGAGTACTACGTGACGCGTGTGCGGGCAGCCCTCGATGCCAATGCCGGTAAGGAGACGAGCGTTGTACTCGATATGGAGGGCATCGGGATGGTCGACACCACAGCGGTCGACCACCTAGCTGATCTCGTCGACGAGCTCGAAGCCCGGGGAATGGTGGTTGGGTTCGCTCGAGCGAACCGCGAGGTGCTCGAACTGTTCAACAATGCGGGGCTGATCGACCGACTCGGAGCAGATCGGATGTTCCCGACGATCAACGCTGCAGTCAACGAACACCGCCGCAGGACGACGTCGTGAAGCGAACGGGCACCCCCCGAGGGCACCGAACCCGCTAGGAGTCGGCTCGTTTGTGGCGGTCTTTGCGGTCCACGGCGCGAGTCGGGACGCTCGAGACGATCTCGTTGGGGACGGTCACTGGCTGAACTTTCCCCTTTTGATCCTCTCGGCCTCCATCAGCTCCACCTCGCGAGCGCCCGACACGACGATCTCGGGGTCGGGAACGAAGTTCAGTGACAGGTCACGGTCTTCGTAGTCGACGGCGTCGAGCATGACTCGCATGGCGTTGACCCGGGCCAGGTGTTTGTTGGCGGACCGGATGATGGTCCACGGCGCGACGTGCGCGTGGGTGCGGTCGAGCATCTCGTACTTCCGCTCGGTGAAGGCGTCCCACAGGTCCTGGGCCTGTACATCGATCTCGCTGAGCTTCCACCGTCGGAGTGGGTCGTCCCGTCGTCGATCGAAGCGCCGCTTCTGCTCCTCCTTGGAGACCGAGAAGTACAGCTTCACCAGGATTGTTCCTTGGCGGACGAGGTCCTTCTCGAAGCCGACGACTCCACGCAGGAAGTCCTCGTGTTCCTTCGGCGTGCAAAATCCGAAGACCGGTTCCACCATGGCGCGGTTGTACCAACTGCGGTCGAACAGCACGATCTCTCCGGCGCGGGGGAACTGCGCGACGTACTTCTGCAGATACCACTGGCCCCGCTGTTCTTCGGTCGGCTTGCCGAGCGCGACGACCCGGTAGTGCTTCTTGTTCATGTAGCGCGTGACTCGCCGGATCGTGCCACCTTTGCCCGCCGCATCACGACCTTCGAAGAGCACAATCATCTTCTTGCCGTGTTGCTCGAGGTGGCGCTGCAGTTTCAACAGCTCGACCTGATACGGCTGTAGCTCGATATCGCGGCCATGTTGTTTTCGAAGTTGCCAAACTTTCTTCTTCTCGTCCCGCAGTTCCTGTTCCAGCTGTTCGACCGTCTGCTCCAGGTGCCGGGTCTGGCCCGCGCCTCTCGAGATCGGTACCACGTCGCCACCAAGGCCTTGGCTGACTTCTTCTGGTTCGGACATAACTGGCCTTCCATTGTTCATGAGGGCCGGTCCGCCAGACATGGGCCTAGGTCCTGGCAGTGTTGGAACCGGCGAGGCTCAGTCTCGCTGGGTGGGGGTGTTGTACGGGGTGATGATCTGGATGGGCGTGGGCTGGGTTGTCGGCCGTCCAGGGGTGGCGCCGTGGGCTTGCATGATCAGCTGGCATGCTCGCGATGCGTCGGTTGTGAGGTCATGGTGGAGCACTGCAGAGATCTTACCTGCGCTCAGCAGCTGACGGTTATCTGAGTCGAGGTCGTGAGCGATGTAGATATCGGGACGTTGGTTGTGGCGTTCGAGGGTGGCGAGGGTGGCGTGGTTGCCGCCACCGATGGAGTAGACCGCGTCGATGGTTCGGGTGTCGGCGATGTCGTCGAGTTGTGCGGTGATCGTTGCATCGAGTCCTTGGGTTTCGGTGAGTTGGAACGTGCGCCAGCCGGGCGCGACGGCACGAGCTGTGTTGCGGAAACCGATCCCGCGTTCTTCTTCGCCGCGGAAGTGTTGACTGCTCAAGGTGACGAGCACATTCGCTGTGTCGTTGTTGTCGGGGCGTGTGGGGAGCCACTGGCTGATCAGGTAGGCCGCGGTGGCGCCAGCGGCTCGGTTGTCGATCCCGACGTAGGCAACACGGTTGCTGGTGGGAAGATCGGTGACGATCGTGATGATCGGTACGCCTTGGTCAGCTAGGCGGTTGACGGCATCGACGACCTCGGGCAATTCGGGCGCCTTGAGGATGATTGCTTGGGTGCCTCGGGTCGCAATCTTGTCGAGCGTGCGGATCAAGTGGGTGGACTCGATTCGCTCGTGCATGTGCGGGCGGATTCGAAAGACCGCTGGACGGAGCGCCGGAATGGCGGCTTCGAAGGCATCCCAGACAGCCGAGGTGAACCGGTGGGGTGCGATCATGACGAGGTCGACGGTAAACGTTCGGCCGGCGAACTCGAACAGTGCCTGCTGCTCTTCGAGTTCGGTGATGGCTCGTTTGACCCGCGCCACCGTGGTGTCGCGGACCCCACCACGGTCGTGCAGGACGCGGTCTACTGTGGCGTCGCTGACGCCGGCGTGGATTGCGATCTGACGGAGGGGGATTGGCTGACGGCCCATTGTCCCAGCCTGTCACTTCGTTCTCGCGTACACGAGAGGTTTTGAGGGGTTTCTGATGGAAACGGCGGTTCCAGGCTGGCCCGAAGTTTCGTACGTTCGAGCCATGGGGACACGAACAATGGACACGCCGGGGTATTTGTCGAGTGAAGAGGTCTCTGTGGACGACCTTGCTGCGTTGGTCGCAACGGTCACGCCCCCGGAGAACTATCCGCACGCGTCGACCATCGTGCACGAAGCCGTGGTCTATGACATGGACGTCATTGCGGACACGATCTCGACCGAAGTCGGCCGGAGAGAGGTGATGGCCGAGATCGCCCATGTCCTGCAAGCCGGGTCGGGGATCGTGGTCTTGCGGGGCGCAGTCGCGACCAACGTGCTCGGACGGGCGACGGAGGCCTTTGAGGCGATGATTGCTCGTGAAAAGGCAGCCGGTGGTTCGGCTGGCGACCATTTCGCAGCCGCGGGAGCGAACGACCGTGTGTGGAACGCACTCGAGAAGCTCGCCGTAGCTGATCCTTCTGTGTTCGTGGACTACTACGCGAGCGACGCCATCGCCCTCGCCTCGAGTGCGTGGTTGGGTCCGGCATACCAAGTCACCTCCCAGTTGAACGTGGTGAATCCCGGCGGAACCGCCCAGAGTCCGCACCGCGACTATCACCTTGGGTTCATGACCGACGAGCAGGCTGGCCGCTATCCGGCGCATGTACATGGGCTCTCTGGGGGTCTGACCCTCCAAGGCGCGGTCGCTCATGTCGACATGCCTGTCGAGTCCGGGCCAACGAAGCTCCTCCCGCACTCGCAGAAGTACGCGTTGGGCTATCTGGCGTGGCGCAGACCTGACGTGATCGACTTCTTCGAGGAACACCACGTACAGCTCCCGCTTGCTGCCGGTGATGCGGTCTTCTTCCATCCAGCGTTGTTCCATGCTGCGGGCACGAACCGAACGGCCGACGTGCGTCGCATGGCCAACCTCATCCAGGTCTCGAGTGCCATGGGCCGCTCGATGGAATCGGTCGATCGCGAACGTATGGTTCGTGCCATCTATCCCCAGCTCGTGGATCGAGCCGAGATATGGGAGCCGTCCGAGCTGGCAAACGCAGTCTCAGCTGCCGCTGAAGGTTATCCGTTCCCCAGTAATCTCGACCGAGATCCGCCCATCAACGGACTTGCGCCGCCATCTCAGGCGGATCTGGTTCACCGTGCACTTCGCGAGCGTTGGAGCTCCGAGCAACTCGGCGAGGCCTTCGAGGCACTCGCCACTCGCCGCCAAACCAGCTGAACGGCAATCGAATAGCTACTGGGCTGGGCCGTCCAACGGACCGTAGACAACGTGGGCATCGACGTCGTCATAGAGCCCGGGGAGCTGTTCGGGCGGACCGACGTCCCATTCCGGTCCGAGAGCGTCTATGACACTTCCGTCAGCGAGTAGCTGACCGGGCCCTGAAAGCGAGCCGAGCGTGACGGCCCTGCCTGGCGGGTCTCCCCACGCGCTGAACGAGGGCTGCATGGTTCCCAGCACGCCGGTAGCTACGTCCCCGGCAGACATCCCAGATCGAATCTCCAGTGCTTGTCCGAATTCCTCGCTGATCTCAGCGACCGTCTTCTTGGCGGCCATAGCGAACAACGCCGCATCCGCGACGCGGGCATCGTCATGATCGAGTCCGGTCACATACAACTGGCTCTCGGAAGACCTCTGGATTCGCTCGACTCCGAACTGCCCCATCAATGCCTCGAGCTCTTCGCTCAACCGTTCGGTGATCTCCAATTCGAGTTCTTGATCGGAGCTAATGGCCCCGGATACGTCGTCCACGGTGATGGAGACGACGGTCGCAGTGTCGAGGATGTCGCTGATCGCTTGCTCACCGCGACGAACACGATCGACGAGTCTGGGCGGGAGCAATGCGAGCAACATTTCGTTGATGTGTTGTTCTTGGTCGACAATCGCTTGCTCCCTCGATTCGAGCTCTCTCACGACTCCTTCCAACTGTCGTCCGAGGTCGCCGAGCTCGTTGCGCCCGAGATCTTCGACCTTGGAGCCGAGGTCCCCGCGAGCGATCTCGGCCGCCGACAGAACGAGCGAGTCGGCGGGCTTCGTCAGGATGCGAGAAAGGAGCACCCCCACGATCGCGATCGCGGGAAGCAACACGGCAAGAACAAGAAGCATCGAGCGCAGCATAGAGTTCAGTGCAGAACCGGTCTCGGACTTGTCGATCTCGACGACCACCGCCCAGTTGACACCCTCGACGTTCGCTGGCCCGGAGGCGGACAGCGTCTTTGTCCCCAAGTAGTTCGTGACGTTCCCGAGGAACTCGTCACCGTCGAGGCCAGCGGTCACCGCCTCATTATCGACCTGTTGCACGAGGACCGGCGACCCGATCGTCTCGATGAGGTCGGCGCGTTGCTGGTCGCCGGTTTCATCGACAAAGCGACCGAGATAATCATCAGGATCCTCCAGCCAAGCTCGTGTATCGGAGCGGAGGGTTCTGTCGGAGCCCACGATGTAGCCCTCGCCCGTGTCCCCGAGACCAAGCAGGCTCCAGTCCTCTCTGGCGGTCATGATGCTCGTCAACGCCTGGACGGGAACCTCGGTGACAACCGCGCCAATGACGTCTGGGCCAGATCGCACCGCAGCTGCAAGAAAGAACACAGGCTGGCCATGAGTTGGGACATAGAAGAATGTGTCGGAGATGACGCTTTCGCCCACCGCGACGCTGCTGAGTTTGTCGACCACCCGGCCAAGACCGCTGGCCGCATTCGCTCCGTCGAGGAGGCTGGTGCCGAAATCGATTCGTTTCTTGGTCGAGTACACGACGTCAAGGCTGTCGACATCGACCAGAAGCAGGTCGTACATGTTTGCGTTTTCCATGAGCGCACGAAGCAGAGGGTGGTGCTCGGCGTGGGCCGCGCTGTATTCCGTTCCGTCCCCAGCGTCATCGAGCCGGTCGCGCAGGTCGAAGCCGTCAGGATTCTCGGTGATGTAGTGGTGCTGGAGGTAGCGCCCAGCCGTAGAGCCGGGCACGAGGGTGGACGCATCGATGTCTTCTCCGGCCTCCACGAACGGTGGGAGAACCTCCGTGTCGTAGAGCGCTGTGAGTTCATCGACCTGAGCGGGCGTGATGTCCTCGTCGAGTGCCTTGAACTCCGTGGAGAGGTCGATGAGTGCATCGACGATGCTGGCGTCGGCTGCCAGTGTTGACACGTTTGATTGGAGCCGCTTGGCTCCGATTTCGAAGGCCTGGACCCTCGTGTCGCGAATTGAGGTCAGTTGCGACTCGACGCTGCCGTCAATGAGCTGGCGAGCGAAGATGAAGATGACGGTCGCAAGGAGTACCACAGAGATGAACGCAACTCCGACAAGAGCTGTCGCAAGGCGACGACGAAGTCCCTTGGTATCGGCCTTGCTCACGAGAGTTCGTCCGGAGTCGTCGATCTCACAGCACCGGATCGGGTTGTGTCAGAGGGTTCTGCTGATCGTCGAATCACGCGTTCGATCCGTCGCCTCCTGGTTGTCGCGAGTTGATCGAGCGCCGCAGCGAGGTCGGGAGCCAGAGCGATTGCTCGGCCGATGCCTTCTGGGGGGATTCGCACGACCTCACAATCGGTCAGGGCGACCACGAGCACCGATCGGTTTGACCGAGGCGGCTCGGCCAGCACACCGAACACCTCACCGACCTCGATGTCGAGCACGTTGAGGTCGTCGTCGACGCTGTCCCGACGAAGCACGAGCTGAGCCTGTCCCTCAGCGAGAAGCAGTAGGTTGCGTTGGGTGCCGCCCTCGGTGAGTATCACCTCACCTCGTTTGTACTGATCGAGGGATCCGCTCGCCGCCAATTGGTCGATGACGTCACCGCCGAGATCGGCGAGCAAAGGTGCGTCGGTGATGCGTCTGCCGATGTCGGCTGAAGTGACTTTGCTTTCGATCGCAGTCTTTGCGCCGTCGAAGAGGTAAAGGTCCTGGGCGGGGTTGGGCAGAGGCACGTCGTGGCGGTAGGACAAGTACCACACGAGCGCCCCGAAGTCCGCCTTGACCCGAGGAGCGTTTGCGTAGTCGTCGATCCACATCGATGCCTCGTAGTCGACGACTGGATCAGCGATCTGGATGACCCGAGCGAACGGTGGTGGGTCCGCGACGACGCCTGGTGTCGAGCGGGCCGCGTCGACCAACATCTCGATCGCCGCCGTCGGGGGTGCACTTCGCTCGATCTGGACAGGTACCTTCACACGATGAAATCGGCTCGGTTGGTCGTAATTGACGATCGTGGCATTGGCAAGCTGACCGTTGGGGATCACGACGAGGTCACCGTTGCGGTCCTGAATCCGGGTTGCCCGCCAGTTCACGTCGATCACCCGACCCTCGACGTCGCCCGATTCGATCCAGTCATCGGTGCCAAACGGTTGGTCGACCAACAGTGTGAGCCCAGAGGCAATGCCGCTCAACGTGTCTTGGAGAGCGAAGGAAACGACAAGTGATGTCACGCCGAGAGCGGTCAGGGCCGCAGAGAGATCGACTCCCCATACACCTGCGATGAGGAACCAACCGACGGCGATGATCAGTAAGATTCGTGGGAGCGCGAGGAGCAGCCTGGGGATCGGACGGCGGCCGGTTCGATGAGGCCTGTCGGCGAGTTCGGCGACAACAACGCGTAGGCCCGTCAGTGCCGCTGTCGCTCCAGTGAGGAGAACGGCGCTCGCCAATAGTTGCAGGAGGATGGTGTCCGCTTTGATGTCGAGCAGGACGCGAGCCAATGTCCAGAGTGTCAGGAGAGGAACAACCCAGATCCGGATGATCGACACGGTAGGTTGGAACTTCGAGTCGCGCTGTCGCATGCGCTCCTCCCACTCGCCGGCACCGATGATCAGCAGCGGCAAGAACACAATGATCAATGCTGCCCACGCCGCATTCGAGTCGGGGAAGAGGTCGCTCATTGCGAAGGTACTCCGTGGTTTGCTCGCCCGGTCACGGTCGCCGTACCGTCTTCGTCGATCGCTCCGGAGTGCTCCTCGGCCAGGAAGGTCGACGGCAGCTGTGCTCGGGTGGTGGCCGATACCCGCACTTCGTTGAGTCCGCCCTGCCGAGCCAGAGCTGCGGCGCGCTGAACCGTCGATCCCCAGGAGTCGTAGACGAGACCAGCGCCACCGGTGAGGCCAATCGTGACTGGACCAGAGTCAATCCCAGCGACCATCGAGATCAATTGGTCGTCATCGCCGAGATCCTGGACCAGATCCCGGACGTCGAGGGCAAACGATACGGCCCGAGCTGCATGATCGATGTGCGGACGAACCGTCCCACATGCAGCGAAGTAGGCGTCGCCAGTGAGTCTGATGCGCTCGAGGCCGCGCTGCTTGGCCAAGGCATCGGCTTCCTCGACGAATTGATCGAGCAAGAAGCGTGCCTCGTCGGCCGAACCAGCACGCATCAGCTCGCCGAGCCCGCTGATCACCACAACTGCAATGCTGGCTTGATCCACCTGATCAACCACGTTGCGTTCGCCCGCCTCTGCCCGCTGGGCGGCCTGCGGTGGGAGGATTCGCCGCAGAAGTGTGCCGTGCTCGTCCGCCCGTGCTGCGGCGTCCTCGTTCCGTGCGGCGAGGGTCTCCAACATCGTGTCGATGTCTCTTGCCAACTCCACGAACTCGCTCGTCGTGTCTTCGGGGATCAGGTCCACACTCGCCCCCTGGTCGATCGCCCTACCAGCGCGAACCGCCCGTAAATTGGTCGAAACAATCCTCAGCGGCTGCAGCAGGCGATCCGACCATCGCACCGCGAGGAACGTGATCGTCACGAGGAAGAGCCCGATCGCGATCAGTAAGTTGCGGCCAAAGTCGACGATCGGTTCGTTGAGCTCCTCCATCGCGACCTCGGTGATCATGGCCCACTCGAGGCCCTCGATATCGAGTGAGCGGCGGGCCTGAAGAACATCGATCTCGAGATAGTTGCTCGTTTCCACCACTCGAGGTCCGTCGTCAAGTGCAGCATCGACGTCGTCATCATCAATGTGCTGGAAGAGAACGGTGGTCCCGAACGCCTCCATGGATCGTGCCTCGGTCTCGGTGGCGGCCCCAGTAGCGATGACGTCAGACAAGTACGACTCACGGTCCTCGATGAAGCCACGTGCGTCCGAACGCATCAGTCCGTCGCCGGCAACGACATACGTCTCGCCTGTCTCACCCTGAGACCGCCACGAGCTGTCGTTCGTGGTGATCGAGCTGATCTTGTCAGGTCCGATTCGGAGCGCAACGAAACCTGCCAACGACCCGTCAGCGAACACTGGGGTGGCAACAAAGAGGCTCGGTTCGTCGCCGGCGGCAACATAACTGGCGAAGTCTCGGACCACGGCCACGCCAGGCTCGGGTTCGTCGCTGAACGATTGGATGAGTACGGCGAGTGAACTTCCACTCTGCGGACCAGTCAGTAGACTGGTGGCAAAGCTGACGTCCTTGGCCGTGGAGTAGACGATCGTGTTGCGGATGGGTTCAATGAGGTAGAAGTCGTCCAGGCCATTCTGGATGGCGAACTCATCGAACGGTTGGTGGAGCGAACTGTGCAACTCCGACCAGCGGCTGCCGTCGCCAGCGTCGGTGAGCAAGCCGCCACCGCCGTCCGACGGCACGACGTAATTCGCCTGGAGTTGGACGGCTGCCGGTCCGCGGGGCAACAGGCTGACCGCGCTGACGGGCCGGTCGCGGACGGCGGACAAGGTTGGGGCGACGATATCGACGTAGTAGGTCTCGAGGGCGTCTTGATCGTCACCCGATGGCTCCTGGGAGTCCAACTCCGCGTAGGCGTCGGCGAAGTCACTGATCGCCTGTGCCGTGCTCGGGCTGATCGCTTTGCCGATAACAGCGCGCTCGAGGCTGGCGACGTATCGCTCCACCTCGTCAGCTCGCGTTTCGCCGAGCGATTCGGTGCGGACCCGCAAGATTCCGTCGGCGAGCTGGCCGCCCTGCTGCAGTCCGACAAACGAAGTGATGGCGAGTGAGATCAGTGCGACAAGCACGACGACGAGCGACAACCGTGTGGCGACCGACGTGTTCCGGACAATCCGTCCAGGCCATACTGCGGCCTTCGCCAAGAACTCTCGCATTGCCGCAGGGTACTTCAGACAGCCTTTCAGCCCCACACCGAGGCGTCATTGAAGGGTGGAGGGTTCGCTTCGACTGTGGGCACCTTGCGGGCCACGGGGCGTGCGATGGGGCAGGGCGTCATCGCGAGACCCTCGGCGAGGTATCGGTAAGCTGCGCTGCGTCTGATGGAGACCAGAAGGAGCCATGATGCTGAGTCAAGGACTGGAAACGCTTCCGATCGTCGGAGAGAGCGCTGTGGCCGAGGTGCTCGACTGGGGTCCACTTCTTGATGTCCTCGAGACAGCGATGGTCGATTTCTCCTCAGGAAATGTGGCCCAGCCAGTTCGTCAGATCGTCCAGGTTCCAGGACACGATGCGATCTTGGCTGCAATGCCAGCGATCGGATCCGAGGCGATGGCGGTCAAGATCGTGACGCTCTATCACGACAACGCAGGAACCGGCGTTCCCACGCATCAAGGTGTGATCATGGTGCTCGACAAACAGAACGGGTCACCGCTGGCGCTGCTCGACGGCCGCTTGATCACAGAGATGCGCACGGCTGCTGGTTCTGCGGCGGCCGCCCGCAAACTCGCTGTGGCCGCCCCCGAGGTGGTCACGATCCTCGGCAACGGGGTCCAAGCTCGCGCTCACGCCGAGGCTCTCGCTGTCGTGCGGGACTGGAGCGAGCTGCGCCTTTGGGCGAGGAACGCAGAGCGGGGCCAGGCACTGGCAGAGGAGATCGGGGCGGTCTGGTTCGCCGATGCCGAAGCAGCCGTTCGGGAAGCAGACATCGTCGCGTGCACCACAGCAGCCAAGGAGCCCATCGTGCACGGCGGCTGGCTGAAGCCTGGCTCGTTCGTCACGGCGGTGGGATGGAACACTCCCGATGGGCGCGAGCTCGACACTGCAGCGATGGCCAATACGGTCATCGTGGAGTCGGTCGATGCCGCCCACGATCAGGCCGGTAACATTCGCGGCTCAGGCTGTGAGATCTTTGCTGAGATCGGTGAGGTCTACTCCGGTATCAAGACGGTTCCCGATGGCGCAACAGTCATCTTCGACTCCGTCGGCATAGCGATCATGGATGCCGTCACGGCACAGCTCACCTACGACCTCTGGCGGGCGGAAACCTGAGCCCGACACCCGTCTCTTGAGCTACGGACCATAGGCCCTGGCGTGATTGTTCAGTAGGGGCTTTGATATCAGTAACGGCTGTCCCGGCCGGACAAGATGGGCGGTTCGACTCCGCCCTCGGCCACCGCTGGTAGAGACAACGAGGTTGGCATGCGCGAGCGAGGACCTCTGCCCCTGGCACATCTGCGGGGTGCATCTGACAATATTCGTATGAACACGATCGTTGAAGCGCGGACACTTGCTCCGCAGGTCAGGCTGCTTCGAATCGCGGCACCGAAAATCGCGCGTAAGCAGCGTTCTGGTCAGTTCGTGATGCTGCGGGTTGGGGTCGATGGCGAACGAATCCCGCTCACGATCGCCGATGCCGAGCCCGACGACGGCACGATCACGATTGTGGTTCAGGCGGTCGGGAAGACCAGCACGTTGTTGACTGAGCTCGGCGTTGGAGACGAGATCCTCGATCTTGCAGGTCCGCTGGGTAC
The DNA here is from genome assembly GCA_905479685.1 of uncultured Acidimicrobiales bacterium. Classification (GTDB taxonomy): domain Bacteria; phylum Actinomycetota; class Acidimicrobiia; order Acidimicrobiales; family SHLQ01; genus SHLQ01. Next base: position 134 of record CAJQNJ010000123.1, on the reverse strand, counting down.
CCCGTCGGAGGTCGCAACGTTCGGCACCGTGGTGGTTGTCGGGGGAGGGGTTGGCACAGCGGTCGCCTACCCGATTGCGGTTGCGATGGCTGACGCAGGAAACACCGTGATTTCCATCATTGGAGCGCGGAGTC
>CAJQNJ010000122.1 GCA_905479685.1 uncultured Acidimicrobiales bacterium | reverse complement strand
TCTCGCACTGGCGTGGTGCTCACCTCGAGCTGAGACGCCAATTCGGACTGCACGAGACGGGTTCCACCGGCAAGCTGACCATTCAAAATCGCCAGGCGAATCGTCTCGCGGACGTACACGTGCGCCGTCCGACCACGGCCTGCGACCGTCGCCTGCAACTCAGCAAACGGGTTGGTTGTCGACGTCTGATCGCTCATGCGGGACGAAGTGTAACATCGCAGCCAGTCGAAGGTGCCCATTGTCCCTACACGACCAGCCGCACAAGATCAACTCGCGTACCTGAATCAGCCAGTCATCAATCAAACAGTCAGCAATATCATCTACCAAGGCAAGGGGAGTAACAGTGAAGGAAGCATTCGGCGTTTTGTCCACTGATTGGCGGGAGGGCATCAACTGGGTTGAAGTCCGAGAGTGGCGCCTGAAGCGAGCGCGTGAGGCCATGGAACGCCATGGGCTTGGCGCCATGCTGCTCATGTACGACGAGAACATTCGTTACGTGACATCGACGATGACTCCAGGCTGGAATCAGTTGAAGCCAGGCCTTCGATACGCGGTTCTCACAAAGGGCAAAGAACCAATCCTGTACGAACAGGGCGACATCGGATACCACATCAGGGAACATTCGCCCTGGATTCCCAAGGAAAACGTTCGGTACTCGTACGCTTGGATCAAGGGAGCCGCAGGACCTGCATCGACCTCACAGGTGGCCAAGTTCGCCGACTCGTTGATGGGTGACCTCGAAGACGCCGGCGTCAAGGACATGCCGATCGGTGTGGACTTCATGGACCTCAACATGATTCGTGCATTCGAAGAGCGTGGACTCAACTGGGTCGACGGCATGACGCCAATGATGGAAGCCCGTTCCATCAAGAGCGAGAACGAGCAAAAGGCCATGCGTATGGTCGGCTCGATCTGCGACGTGACCCACTACAACATCTCCCAGTGGATCAAGCCGGGTGTGACCGAGAACGAGGTCACCGCGTTCACCATGGAGTATCTCTACAATTTCCCAGGCATGGAGAACGTCGAGGACGTGATCGTGTCCTCTGGTCCGAACGCCTGGCCGAACTGGCGCAACCATGGCGACCGGATCATTCGTCCCGGCGACATCGTGATCATCGACCTTGCGGCACTCACGTGGAATGGCTTCAAGTCCTGCGTGTATCGCACATACTGCGTCGGTGGGAAGCCAACGGCAGAACACCAGCAGTACTACGACCTCGCGTCGAAGTGGCTTTGGGACTCGATCGAACTCGTCAAGCCTGGCGTCACCACGGCAGACATTGCGCGCGTGTGGCCTTCGGCCAAAGAGATTTGGGGCTACGAGGAAGAGGACGAAGCAGCAGCAAACCTCTGGGGCCACGGCCTCGGCCTCGCTCAGTACGACCAACCGGTCATCTCGCGCATCTGGTCCCTCGACCATCCTCAGGAGATCGAAAAGGGAATGGTGTTCGCCCTCGAGACCCAGCACGGCAAGATGCACGACTTCGGTGTTCGCCTCGAAGAGATGCTCGTCGTGACCGAAACCGGCCACGAGATGCTCTCGACGTTCAAGAGCCACGAGATCATCGTCACCGACTGATCGTGACCGACAACAAACGAGTACGCGACCTCGATGACCCGGTCGCGTGCAACATCGATGCAAGCGGTGCCAAGGGTGCCGGAATCGCGCTAGCGAAAGCTGCGGGATTTCCGGTGCTCGATGGCTTCGTGATCTCTCCGTCCTGTTCGGAACCTGCGCTGGCCCGTGCCGTCGACGTGCTCGACGCTCGCGGCACGGGGGGCGCACGCATGGCGATCATCGGGCTACAGCTCGACGATGAACTCCTCGCCGAAATCAGCGAACACGCTTCACGTCTCCAGCCCCCTCTGATCGTTCGGTCATCGAGTGTGCTCGAGGGATCGGGAGAGTGGTCAGGAGCATTCACGTCTGTGCCGGAGATCTTGCCCGACGAGGTCGGTCAAGCCACCAAGAGCGTCTGGGCGACCACGTTTTCGATCGAGGTGCTCGAGCGCTTCGAGGAAGCTGGTCTTGTTCCGGGAAGTGCCCCGATGGGTGTCTTGGTGCAATCAGAGATCAAACCTGACTTCGGCGGCGCTGCGATTGTCGATGCCGCTGGAACCGTGAAGATCGATGCGGTGAAGGGATCGCCGAGTGACCTGATGGCCGGTTGGGTCGCTGGCACCAGAGCGGTATTCGAGGATGGTGTCCTGCGCGGGAACGAAGCGATCGAACTCATGGGTGAAGATCAAGTCATGACGATCGCTGAGCTCGCCATGCGAGTTCAGCGCGAACTCGGGCACAATCTGATCGAGTGGGCGATTGTTGGCGAGGAGACAATCCTGCTCCAGGTGCAGGATTCCGTGGTGCACGAAGTCGAAGAGGCCATGGTCATCCCTGCGGCACTTGGGCACCCATTCGCGCTTGATTTCGCCAAACTCGCGCACGAGTACCCCGGTGCGCTCGGAGATGAATTGGTTCTCGGCTGGCGCGCTGCCGCACCCGAGCTCGAGGCCATCCCGTACACGCCCGTGGGTGACCGTGCCGAGGTTCTGGCAGAAGCGCACGCGATGGCAGCCACCTTGTTGACACAGGCGTGGGGCGAACCAGAAGTCGACGCGATCTCTCACGCAGCCCTCGTCCTTCGCCGCATGCGAAGCGACAGGCCAAATGAGTCGATCGAGGTACTTCGTGACCTCAACGACGTTGATGAGGAGATCGCAGCTCGCCTGCTCGGAATGACCGACCACCTCATTGCGACCGAGGTGCGCAATGGCCGTCGAGGTCTCGATCGTTGGGAGCCGGTGCTTGCTGGTGTTGTCGCCCTGCAGGGCGAAGTGCACGAAGGGGAACCGAGCGTGGGCGGAGTTGGTGCGGGTCGTCTGGTCTGGATCGGCAACTCGAAGGACACGTCGCACGTCCGTCCGAGGGACATCATCGTGACGCAGTACCCACTGCAGAACTACTCCCCTCTTCTCTGGGATGCAGCAGGCGTGATCACGATCGGTGGCGCACCAACTGCACACCTGTTCGAGGTTGCGCGGTCGTTGACTGTTCCAGCAGTGATCAATTGCCCGATCGCCGACATCGTCAAGCAGGGCCCCGTGCTCGGCATGCTCGACGGTGACGCCGGGCGAGTTGCTCTCTTGAGAGACGCGTGATGTTCGTACGATCGGAAGATCTCGACGCTGCCTAACTTCGCACTCTGTTGTAAGCGGAATTCCTCACAATCGAACTGTCGTCTGCATGGCCAACGATGCCTTCGCTCGCGCGAGGTCATCGGACGCCAAGACACCCGACGGTCGTGGCATCAGCTCGAAGTTGCCGTACCGGTCCTCTCCGGCGACGAGGTGTGCGTACGTGCGCTGTCCTCCGGTCTGACACATCGACGGCGACACGAAACGTAGTGCCAGGCCGATGCGTCGCTCGTTCGAACGGTTCGGGTTGGATGCGTGGAAGAGATGTCCGTGGTGTAGTGACATCTCTCCGGGTGCGAGTATCACATCCACCGCCTCTTCTTCACGGATCTCGAAGTCGACCTCCTGTCCGCGTGACAACATGTTGTCGTCTGAGAAGGTGTCTCGATGTGGCACGACGTCGTCTCGATGTGACTTCGGCAGGAATCGCATGCAGCCGGTTTCGACAGTGGCAGGAGTGAGCGCGATCCACGCCGTGACCTCGGCGTCATCACTCAGACCCCAGTAGGTGAGGTCCTGATGCCAACTCACGAAGGCCGGCGAAATCGGTTCCTTGACGAAGAAGCTCGCGCCCAGGACAAGCAGGTCGTCGCCAAGGACCTCTGACACAGGTTCGGTGATGCTCGGCTGGCGCATGAGTTCATCCACGCTTGGCAAAACGATGTTCGCGAAACCAAACAGGAGCCTTCGAACATCGGGAGCCGACACCATTTCTTCGGCAGCCTCGAGTGCCTGACACTGCTCTGCGGCCTCCTCTGGAGACAAAACGGCAATTGGGAAGACGAATCCATCCTGCTCGTACGACGAAACGAGAGTCGGGGGTGAATCAGACCGTGAAGGGTTGGTTTCGTTTGCTCCCATACCGTGATCTTGGCATGCGGATCTCGGCATGCGCCACTGCTGACGTCAGGCTCATCTGATATAATGTACGAACGCAGCACCGCCCCGCTTCGGGTCATCGCGCCAAACATCACTACCTGCATCACAGCGCGACGATCACATCGGCTGGGGCCATCGAGAATCGCACAAATCAGGCCGAACTCGGCACTGAGTCGACGAACCTGGGAAGGTCGGATCATGAGTCCAACATTGAAGTGCGCAGTGATCGGGTCGGGAAACATCGGTACCGATCTAATGATCAAGGCGAAGCGCATGTCCGACGTCGTAGAGGTCGTTGCCATGGTGGGCATCGACCCTGAATCAGACGGCCTGGCGAGGGCTGAGCGAATGGGTGTCGCAACAACCTCCGACGGAATCGACGGACTCGTTGCCATGGATGTGTTCGACGAGATCGATCTTGTCTTCGACGCCACGTCTGCGGCGGCACATGCCAGGCACGATGAGGTACTCCGAGCCCATGGCAAACAAATTCTCGACCTCACGCCAGCAGCTATAGGCCCCTACGTGGTTCCCCCAGTCAATCTCGAGGAGCACCTTGGTGCCCCGAACCTCAACATGGTCACCTGCGGTGGCCAGGCAACCGTGCCGATGGTCGCAGCGATCAACAAGGTGGCACATGTCGTGTACGGGGAGATCGTGTCGTCGATCTCGTCGAAGTCGGCTGGCCCAGGCACTCGGGCCAATATCGACGAATTCACCGAGACCACCTCAAAAGCCATCGAGGAAGTTGGCGGAGCCGAGATGGGCAAAGCCATCATCGTCCTCAATCCGGCAGAACCACCCATGATCATGCGAAACACGGTGTTCTGCCTCGTCGAGACCGGCGACCCCGAAGAAATCGAACGATCGATCATCGACATGGTCGAAACGGTCAGCGAATACGTCCCCGGTTATCGGCTCAAACAGAAGGTCCAGTTCGAGCGACTCGATGACGGCGCTCCGGTGCACATACCGGACATGGGCCGAAAGTTCACGGGGTGGAAGATATCGATCTTCCTCGAGGTCGAAGGTGCCGCCCACTACCTACCCGCCTACGCAGGAAATCTAGACATCATGACAAGCGCCGCCATCAAGACCGCAGAACGTCTGGCCGAAATGCGGGTGACGGCATGACGAAGATTTACGTCCAAGATGTGACCCTCCGCGATGGCATGCACGCCATCCGACACCAATACGGCATCGGGCACGTTCGTGAAATCGCCAAGGCCATCGACGCTGCAGGATGCGACGCCATCGAGGTCGCGCACGGCGACGGCCTTGCCGGTTCATCGTTCAACTACGGCTTTGGCGCCCATACGGACTGGGAGTGGCTCGAAGAGGTCGCCGATGTCCTGACCACATGTGTCCTGACCACGTTGTTGCTGCCAGGAATCGGGACGATCGAGGACCTGCAACGGGCCTTTGACCTTGGCGTGAAGTCAGTCCGCGTCGCAACCCATTGCACCGAGGCCGACATCGCGATCCAGCACATCGGCAAGGCACGCGATCTCGGTATGGACGTCTCCGGCTTCTTGATGATGAGCCACATGAACGATCCAGAAGGACTGGCCCAGCAGGCTCTCATCATGGAGGAGGCTGGTGCGCATTGCGTCTACGTCACGGACTCCGGCGGTCGACTCCTCATGAATGACGTCCGCGACCGAATGCAGGCGTACCGTGCCGTGCTGCAACCAGAAACGCAGATCGGCATCCATGCGCACCACAACCTGACACTCGGAGTCGCGAACTCCGTCGCCGCAGTCGAAGAAGGGTGCTACCGAGTGGACGCATCTCTCGCAGGTATGGGCGCTGGCGCTGGAAACGCTCCGATCGAACCGTTCGTAGCGGTTGCCAACCTGCTCGGCTGGGAACACAACTGTGATGTCAACATGTTGATGGACGCCGCCGAAGAACTCGTCCGTCCGTTGCAGGATCGCCCGGTCCGGGTGGATCGAGAGACGCTGTCGCTCGGGTACGCGGGCGTGTACTCGAGTTTCCTTCGGCATGC